>CAYNIS010000116.1:0-9138 GCA_964397055.1 uncultured Rhodospirillaceae bacterium
GGTGCCATCAGCGGGCTGAGCACCGCCCGGAGGCGTTCCGCCGGGAGAAGTGCCGCCCGGAGCGGCACCACCGGGAGAGCCGCCGCCCGCAGGCCTACCCGGGCCCGGCGCACGGGCCCGAATGCGCGACGCGAGGCGCAGGCCGGAGAGCCGGGCCGAGATCGAACGGCTGAGCGCGCGAAGCTGCACGCGTCCGCGGGCCTGGGATGTCTCCTCCAGCCGCTCTTCCTGGGCAGCCGGCGTGATGTTGCTGACCGTGCCCCCGCCCAGGACCACGAACACCGCCTCCTCTTCGACCTCCACCGCGGGCTGGACGCCCTCGAGCAAATCCTCCCCGATGATCTCGAGGTCAGTGAAGGTTCCGTCGATACCGTCGTCCGCGGTCAGGATCAGGTATTCCGTGCCCTCCTCATAGACGCCGGGGGCGGGAATCAGCGCGAGCGTCCCGTCGAGCAGGGCGGCACCCTCGACCTCGAGGCGGTCACTGTCGCCGCCCGGCTCGATCTCGATGGCGAGCACCGCATCCGGACCCTGGGTGTAGTCCCCGGCGACGGTCAGGCGGCCGATGGAGTTGCCCGGAGCGACGATCCCGCTCTCGTTCAGCAGGGTCCCGACTACACCGGTCCCGCCCAGGAGCCCGGCATCGAAGAGACCGACCGGGCCGACGACCCGCCCGTTGACGACCAGGATGCCAAGGTCGCCCGCACGTCCTTCCTGGTCGAGCTCTCGGCCGACGGCAATCGGATCGCGAAAGCTCGTAACGACCAGCGAACTGTCGTCGCGCAGGTGCAGGACCCCATCGAAACTGTCGACGTCGGCGGTCACCAGACCGTCGTCGCCGAACCGCAACGCGATGTCCTGGTTGCCGCCGATCGTCAGTTCGGTATCGAACAGGCTGACCTCGCCACCGCCGCCAATGGACCCGATGAGGTCGCGTGTTTCGACGAAATCCAGCACAGCACCCCGGCCGACGTAGAGTTCACTCTCGTTGCCGAATGCGTTGTCGGAGAAACTCGCGATACCGCCCTGCATCACCTCGACACGGTCGGTCGAGATGCGCCCGGCAAGGTCCATGAAGCCGTCGCCGGTCTTGACGAAAACGCCGTCGCCGGTGATCTCGCCCTCGAAAAACTGGAAGTCCGGATCGTCAGGGACCGAGAGATAGGCGTTCCCGACGCCAACCATCAGTGTCGAGGATCGGGGCACGAAGACCGTCCCGCGGCCGGCGAGATACCCCGCACGCACCACCCGGTCCGAGGGTAGCTCGAAGTCGGTGTCAACCAGCCGGGACGGGCCGTAGCCGGTGATGACGACGCCCAACTCGTTGCCGTCGAAGTCGAAGCCCTCGGCCGAGATGATCATGCCGTCACTGCTGATGGCGAGGCCCTCGGCCAGCCGCTCGATGTCGTCGAGGCCTTCGAAACGCTGATCGTCCAGCACCTCGGCGAGGGGCCGCATGCCGAAGATCTCGTCCCAGATGAAGGCCTCTTCGAAGCCGGACTCGCCGACGCTGCGGCCAACGATGACGCCGCCGTCATCATCGACATCGTTGGCGATGGAGAAGTCGCTTCCGCCCGGGAGATCGCCCAGCTCTTCGACGGAGCCGGTTCCACGTCGCCACAAGACCGCACGTGATGTGCCGGCATCATTGCTCGAACCGACGATGACCTCGCCGTCGCCGGTCACGCCATTGACGTTGGCGGTGATGTCGCTGAACTCGTCAAGGAACGGCAACTCGTTGATGAAGCCATCGCTGTCCCACCAGACCGGAACGACGTCGCCGGCGAGGTTGCGCGCCGTGCCGACGGCGATGGTGCCGTTCCGGTTGGTCGCCGTCGCCTCGTACTCCTCACCGACGTCCAGGGCTTCGAGAACGTCGAAGCCCTGGCCGGGCCGCCAACGCCACGCGACGTTCCCGGAAGAGTCGCTGCCGACACCGACGATGGTGTTGCCGTTGTCGGACACTCCCAAGGCACGCGTGAAGTCGGTCCCGGGGGTCGCACCCGGCAGCAGGCCGAGGCGCTGCGGGTTCTGGCCGCCGACTATTCGAAAGGCTTCGAAATCCGTCGAACCGAGCAGTTCGCCGACGATCACGTCGCTGTTCGAATTGACGTCATAGAAGTCGATGCTGGTGAAACCGGGAGGAAACTGCTCGAAGAACTGAAACTCGCCCTCTTCCGTGAAGAAGATGTAGGAGACCGCCGTTTCCGCGCCCTGGCCGTTATCGGTCTCCCCGATGACGTCGCCAAAGTCGGAGACGTCGATGGCGCTGCTCCTCGTCGCACCACCCGGAAGATCGGGAATGATGACGATTTCCTGTGCACCGACGTGAGCCGCCGACAACAGGGCGGCACTCGCCGCGCTCGCGGCAAGGCAGCCGCGCCACTTCCCCCGTTGCATCATCCCCCCCATTCGGTTGCCCTTCCCCAAGGACACCGGGAGAATAGAGACATAGGGGGCAGCGATTAACCATGAATTACCAAAGCGCTACTCGCCGTCGGCAAGCGCCTCGACATTCATGGCATCGATCAGGCGGACCTTGTTGCCGCCGATCAGCTGGATAACCTGCGACGCCTTCAGCTGGGTGAAGGTGCGGCTGACGGTTTCGGTGGTGAGGCCCAGGTAGTCGGCGATGTCCGACCGGGTCATCGGTACGTCGACCGGATTGGACGGCAGACCGCGCCGGGCCGCCTTGTCCGCAAGGCCGACCAGGAAAGAACAGATCTTCTCGCGCGCGGTCTTGCGGCCCAGAAGCAGCATCTGGTCCTGGGCTGCCGCCAGTTCGTTGGCGGCCAAGGCGAAGAGCCGGCGCTGCAGCTTCGGGAAATCAGCCAGCAGATGCTCAAGCTTGGCGCGCGGGAACCTGCACAGGGTCGCGTCGGTCACAGCCTGGGCGGTATAGGCGTAGGAATCTTCAACCGACAGGCCGAGAAAGTCGCCGGTGGTCAGGAACCCGGTGATCTGGCGGCGACCGTCGGGCAGCAGCTTGTAGAGCTTCAGGGTGCCCTGAGTGACGTTGTACATGGCCGACGCGGGCTCGGCTTCGTCGAACAGGACGTCCCCCGCCTCGATCGTGACGGTCTGGACGATTTCGGCAAGCCGGTCGAGATCGGCTGAATCCAGGGCGTCGCAAACGGTGAGGAAACGAACGGCGCAGGCGCTGCACGGATCGCTGTCGCAGCGGTGCTCGATCAGTTGCGCGCGGGCCATGTCGAATGGTGACACGGCAGCATCCTCCCTCTTGGCACCCATTTTTCTCAGACCAGTCACTCGCCACTATGACTCAACGTGGAGGCACTTGGCGAGGATTTCGACGGGTCCGGCATGCCCGGTCATCAACCTGTCGGCAAAATACTTTCCAACTGGTTGATAAGGCGCCGATGACCTTGATGCAGATCAACGACAGGAAGCCAGGGTGCTGCGATCAAGGGGACATCCCAGGAAGATCAGCCGGACCGGATCATGCCCGATCAGTTCAGGATCGCCCCCCTTTCGCAAACCAGGCTCGACCAGGCCTACCCCCTGGTTCAGGCCCTGATGCCGGATATCGAGCTCGACCGGTGGCGCATGTTCGCGATGCGGCGCCTGGCACGCACGCCGTGCACGGAGGGCCATGGGATCATCGTCGCCGAGGATGCCCGCGGCTATATCCACGGCCTGTTCTGCCACGCGGTCGGGCATCATCTGCGCCACGGTCGGGTGCTGGAGGTCGACACCTTCCTGGTGGTCAACCCGTTCGACAGCGGCCCGATCATCCAGCACCTGGTCGAGGGCATGGAGGATCTGGCCGCGCGGTTCGAGTGTCAGGCGATCTACACCTGCCTGCCGGACAGCGCCGTGCGCCTCGCCCGCTATCGCCACGCGCTGGCCGATCACCTGCGCGGCCAGGGCCATGGGATCGAGGCGGTCAGCCTGTGCCGCCCGTTGGACGAGGTGCACGAAACCGCGATGCGCCTTGCGGCCGCCGGCGGCTGAGAGGGCCTACTGCGCGCGTTTCAGGACCGCGGCCATCTGCAGCGACACCTTTTCCATCTCGACGATCAGGTTGCCGGCGATCGAGGTGAAGCTGTTGTAGAAGGCAAGCGTCGGCACCGCGATCACCATCCCGCAGGCGGTGGTCACCAGCGCCTGGGAGATGCCGCCGGCGAGGTCGGTGGCGTTGATCGTCTCCCCCGACGCCAGCACCGAAAACACGTCGATCATGCCGATGACGGTGCCGAGCAGCCCCATCAGCGGGGCGGTCTGGGAGATCGTGCCGAGGGTCGTCAGGTGCTTGCGGATGCCCGGCACCTCCTGCCGGCCGGCCTCCTCCAGGATCTCCTTCAACTCCGCCTCGTTGCGGTCGTAGTTGACGATCCCGGCGAGGATGATGCGGGTCATCGGGCTCGCCTTGCGCCGGCAGTAGGTCGTCGCCTCGGCGAGCTTGTTGTCCAGCAGCAGCTTCTCCACGTGCTCGACCGCCTTCGGGTCGATCACCTTCTCGCGCGCGAGTTCCTGCGACTTCACCCAGATGATGCCGAGACCCCAGGCAAGCAGGATGACGAGCGGCCAGATCATCAGCCCGCCGGCCTCGAAGATGTAGAGGATCGTGCCCATCACCTGATCCATCGTCCGCCCCTCACGTCAGAAGCCGCCGTCACGGCTGTACAAGCACCATTTCAATCCGGCGGTTGAGCGCCCTGCCCTCCGCCGTGTCGTTCGTTGCAACGGGCTGTTCGTCGCCGTAGCCGACCGCCGACAGCCGCCGCGCCTCGACCCCGTTCGCCTCGAAATAGCGAACGACAGAGAGTGCACGCGCCGCCGACAGGTCCCAGTTGTCGTCAAATGCCCCACCGGCCGACACCGGGATGTTGTCCGTGTGGCCGCCGATCTGAACGTTGAGACCCGCCAGCCGGTCGCTGAGGACATCCGCCACGCGCCCGAGCACTTCCAGGCCCTCGGCCCTGAGCTCGGCCGACCCGGACGGGAACAGGATGCGGTTGGAAAGGTTGATGGTCAGCCGGTTGCCGTTGCGGGCAACGTCGAGCGCGCCGCCGGAAACCAGGGTCGACAGGCTTTGGGAGAGGTTCTCCTCGGCCGCCACCGCGCGCCGGATCTGTTCCTCGTTCGCGGCGAAGAACGCCCGGGCTTCGGCGCTCTCCTCCTCGATTGCCTCGACCCGTGCCAAGGCCGCCGCCTCCGCCTCCGCCATCGCCTGCAACAGCCGGTCGCGTTCGTCGGTCAGGTCGCGGACCATGTCCGCCAGGACATTCAGTTCGAGTTCGGACCTGCCCAGGCTCGCTTTCAGCTGATCGCGCTCCGTCTCGAGCGCTGCAACGGCCAGCTGAAGCTCGGCGACGTCGTCGTCGAGGGAGGAGATGGCGGCCGCACTCTCGACCCCCGCGGCTTCCGCCGCGGCACGCGCGGCGGCCAGTTCGCGGGTCAGGGTTTCATTGAGGGCCTCGGCAGCGGCCAGCGCCACCTTGAGATCCTCGCGCTCGTCGTCGGCCACCGCGAAGCGGGCTTCGCTGCGGCCGATCCGCCGGCGCAACGCCGTGAGATCCGCCGTCAACGCCGCACGCTCGTCGGCGAAGGCTTCGAGCGATCCCTTCAGCCCCTCGGACTCCAGCTCCAGGCTCGCGAGCGAACTGCGCAGCCCGTCCGCCTCTGCCCCCAACGTCTCGAGCTGGTCGAGCGACAGGGTGAGTTCGCCCTCCAATTCGGAGATGCGGTCGGCCTGGGTGCCGATCCGGCCGGCCTGGTCCTCGATCGTCCGGTCGCGTTCGGCGAGGGCCGCCTCGATCGCCTCGATCCGGTCGAGGAGATCGCTGATCCGCGCCTCCCGGGTTCTCAGCTCGTCGTCCCGTTCGGCGAGCGTGCCGCGCAGGCCCGAGACCTGCTCGTCCAGGCCCTCGATCCGGACGTCCCGCTCCTCGACCTCGATGGTCAGCACCTCGACGCTTCTCTCCAGCGCCGCCAGGTCCTCGGGCGAGATGAAGGACGTGGTCACCGCGAAGAACAGGACCAGCAGGAAGACGACGTCGATCAGCGGCGTCAGGTCCAAGGACGCCTTGGTCTGTTCGATCCCTTCTTCCAGCCGCATCGCCGCCTCCGCCTCTTCTCTGCCTCAGCCCTCAGCCTTCAAGCTTGGCGATGTGGTCGTGGATCGCCGGAACCTCGCGCCGGCGCCCAGGGTCGCGCTCCAGGAGGAAGGCCAGGCTGTGCAGGGCGGGCAGGAAGTCGGGCGCCTTGGCCAGGCTCTGCTCGAAACCGGCGATGGCCCCGGCGGGATCGTCCTTCTGCTTTTCGTGGCCGTCGCAGGTGAAACGCAGGATGCTGTCGGCAACGCGCACCCGGTCGCCGAACGCAAGTTCGCGGGGGCCGGAGATCTGCTGGTCGTTGACGAAGGTGCCGCCCGAGGAGCCGGCGTCGGAGAGGACGAAGCGCTTGCCGTCGAATGCCACCTCCGCGTGGCGGCGGCTCGCCGCCTGGTCGTTCAGGCGGATCGTGTTGCCCTCCTGGCGGCCGATCGACGCCGTCTGATCGAACGCGAGGTGGAACTTCTCGCCCTGGTCAGCACCCTCCACCGCCTCAAGCCAGGTGAGGCCGAGATTCGGGTTGCGCACGGCTTCGAGCGCGGCCGCCGAGATCGAAGAGCCGACCATGGTCGCCTCGCTGTCGTCTTCCGGCACGCCGCCGGCAGGGCCAGGCACGGCGGCGGCGGCAGGGGCCGCCTTCGCCTCGCCGGTCGGCACAAGGCGGTCGCCATGGGCGGTGAAGGTGCCGCCGGTGGCGATGTCGTCGGCATTCTGTTCGACGAAATACGGCAGCACCGATCCGTCACGGGCGCGGGCGATGCCGACCCAGTGCGTGCCGCCTGCGGCACCCGTGCGGAAACCGGCAAGGAGGGTCCAGGCCTCGCCGTCGGGGAAGCGGCGGATCGACCGTGCCGCGGCGACCCGCTCCAGCTCCTGCTTCGCGGTGGTCAGTTCCGCCTGGGCGTGGGCCGCCGTCGCCTTGGCGGCCTCGGCTTCCATGCGGGCCTGGTCACGTTCGGCGACGAGGGCCGCGTCGCTGCCGGCAGCGGCCTGGGCGAGGGCCTGGCGCCACTGATTGGCGAAAAACACGGCGGCGATCACGGCAACGACCAGAAGCCCGGCCAGGATCAGATCGAGCATGACGGCACCCCCAACGTCGACCGCGGGCGCCATCGGCCCGCGCCCCCCCATGTCCCGCGATACCCCTGATCGCTCTGGGGATCAAGCGACGCAGGGTCCCCCGACACCGGCCGACGGGTGGATGACCGGCCGGTAGCCGGCGGACAGCGCACCAACGTGAAGGGCCGGGGTGAGGACCGTGACGACGATGCCGCCGGGTGCCGGGAGGGGATCGCCGTAGCCGCCGGCGGTCCACGGCCACAGCTGGCCTGCCAGCCACAGGCAGGCGATCGGGCCGGCCTCCAGATCGATCTCCACGAAGCAGCCGTCGGGCAGATCGGCGATTGGTGATTGCGGCCGCGGGGCGAGGCGTTCCGCGTGGAGCCGGCCGTCGATTTCGGGGGCCTTGGGCCGGTCGGTTCCGAACGCGCCCGCCAAGGCGGCCTGATAGCGGCGATAGTCGGCGCGCCGGCAATAGGCACAGGGACGATGACCGGCGGCCAGTGCTGCGGCCTCGTCCAGGAAGAACAGCTCGGTCCAGGTGCCCGGCGTCATCGGCACGCGGCGCCGCCCCTTCCAGTCGAGCACGCAGGTGATCCAGGCCCTGGTGGTCCAGCGGCGGCCGGTCAGGCACCGGCGATCGTCGTGGAGAATGCCGCGGTTGCCGGTGAACAGGCCGCGGCCCGGGTCGGCCACGATCCCCCCCCAGGGTGTCACACGGTTCTGGAGCGGCATTGCCGGATATCCCCGGAAGCTGGCGGCGCGGACCGCCCAGGCCGTTAACCATAGCCCGGCTGGCCCCGCGACACCACGACATTCTGTGCTTCCCTGGCTCGCCACCCACAATATACGGTGTCCGCCATTGACCGACGGACTGAGAGAAGCGGCGCCAGCCGCGCCCGCACAGAAGAGGGATTGCGAGGAAGCCGATGTCGCGATTGCTGACCCCGAACCCCGTCTACAAGCCGTTCCACTACCCCTGGGCCTATGAGGCCTGGCTGACCCAGCAGCGCATCCATTGGCTGCCGGAAGAGGTGCCGCTTGCCGACGACGTCAAGGACTGGCGCAATAAACTCACCGAGTCGGAACGGAACCTGTTGACGCAGATCTTCCGCTTCTTTACTCAGGCGGATGTCGAGGTCAACAACTGCTACATGAAACACTACAGTCAGGTGTTTCAACCGACAGAGGTGCAGATGATGCTGGCCGCCTTCTCGAACATCGAGACGGTTCACATTGCGGCCTACAGCCATCTCCTCGACACGATCGGCATGCCCGAAAATGAGTACACGGCTTTCCTTCACTACAAGGAAATGAAGGACAAGTACGACTACATGCAGGGCTTCAACGTCAGCTCGAAGACGGACATCGCCAAGACGCTGGCCGTCTTCGGCGCGTTCACCGAAGGCCTTCAGCTGTTCGCCTCCTTCGCGATCCTGATGAACTTCCCGCGCTTCAACAAGATGAAGGGCATGGGCCAGATCGTGACCTGGTCCGCGCGCGACGAGACCCTGCACACCCTGTCCGTCATCCGCCTGTTCCGCACCTTCCTGGACGAGAACCCGGAAGTCCGGACGCCGGAACTGGAGCGTGAACTCTACAAGGCCTGCGACACGATCGTGACCCACGAGGACGCGTTCATCGACCTCGCCTTCGAACTGGGCGGGGTCGAGGGGCTCGAGCCCGACGACGTGAAGCGCTACATCCGCCATATCGGCGACCGTCGCCTCGGCCAGTTGGGCCTGCAACCGCTCTACCGGATCGAGCGCAACCCGCTGCCCTGGATGGACCAGATGCTGAACGGCATCGAACACACCAACTTCTTCGAGAACCGGGCGACCGAGTATTCGAAGGCGTCGACCCAAGGCACATGGGAGGAGGCGTTCGACTGACCGGCAATCCCGCCCAGATGTCCGTGGCCCCGGCGCCGTTGCCAGCAGAACCGGTGACCGCAGCACCGATGACCGCGGTGGGTGCGCCCTCAGCCGCCCGCCTCGGGCTT
>CAYNIS010000117.1:0-9131 GCA_964397055.1 uncultured Rhodospirillaceae bacterium
GATCGATGTCACGCAAGCTGGCGCCGGTGAGGGCGGCACCGGACAGATCGGCCCGGCGCAGATCGCTGCGTGCGATATCCACGCGCATCAATTCAGCGCCTCGAAGATCGGCGTCCCTCAGTCCCAGCATCGGCAGGTACCGGCCGACCAGTTCGCCATGCTGGGCGAGATAGGCGATATGGCGGGCCGCGCCCAGATCAGCGATCGGGACGGAGGCGTTGCGCGCCGCCTGGACGCGGGCAACGCCGAACCAGGCACGCTCGATCCGTCGGGCCCGGTCCGGGTCCGACAACTCCAGCCCCAGGCCCGGCGGCAGCAGCAGCAGGGCGGCGACCGCCGACAGGCGCCAGCGCCAGGGGCGTGGCCGTCCCGACCGAGCGCGCGAGCGAGAGAGGAAGGCGAGCATCCGGCGACCCCGTCCAGTTCGATCCGGACGGGGCGGCAAGCAAACCTCCTGCCAGAAAAGGCCCGGCCGGACGGGCCGACTACTCCGCGGCCGCCGCGGCGAGGCCGCTCAGCCGGGCCGCCTGCTTGGCGATGATCGTCTCCGCCTCCGCCATGATGCGGTCGATCAGTTCCTTGCAGGTCGGGATGTCGTGGATCAGGCCGACGACCATGCCGCACGACCATGCACCGGCGTCCATCTCGCCCTTCTGCATGATCCGCGGGTAGACGCCGGCGACCTCCGGCAGGATGTCCTCGAACTTGATCTCCTTGCCGAGCTCCGCCTCTTTTTCGAGCAGGCGCTCGACCGCGTCGTTGGTCAGCACACGCTCGGTGTTGCGCAACGGGCGCATGACGAGCCGGGTGTCGAGTTCGTTCGCGGCGAGGAGCGCCTGCTTCACGTTCTCATGCACCGGGGCTTCCTTTGTCGCGATGAAGCGCGTGCCCATGTTCATGCCCTCCGCTCCGAGCGCCAAGGACGCGACCAGCGAGCGGCCGTCGGCCATGCCGCCCGACGCGATGAACGGGATCTTCAGCTCCTCCTGCGCGCGCGGCAGCAGGATGAAGTTCGGCACGTCGTCCTCGCCAGGGTGGCCGCCGCATTCGAAGCCGTCGACGGAGACCATGTCGCAGCCGATCGCCTCCGCCTTCTTGGCGTGGCGGACGGAGGTGCATTTGTGGACGACCTTGATGCCGTGCTCCTTAAGGTCCGGCAGCCACTTCTGCGGGTTGTTGCCGGCGGTTTCGACGACCTTGATGCCGTTGTCGATGATCGCCTTGATGTAGCCCGGGTAGTCCGGCGCCTTCAGCGACGGCAGGAAGGTCAGGTTCACGCCGAACGGCTTGTCCGTCATTTCCCGGCAGCGCTTGATTTCCCGGTCCAGATCCTCCGGCGTCGGCTGGGTCAGGCCGGTGATGATGCCGAGCCCGCCGGCGTTGGAGACGGCCGCGGCCATTTCCGCGTAGCCGACATGGTGCATGCCGCCCTGGACGATCGGATGCTCGATCCCGAACATTTCGGTGACGACGGTCTTCATCTTCTTGCTTCCTCCCGCGGGATGCCGATTGGTTGGTCGGCAACATCGCGCGGGTCCACCCCCGGGCGCAAGGACACCAGAGGTCGGGTCCGGGATCGGGTGGTCGGCCCGTCATCCGACGCTGCGGTCCCCGCGTCGGCGGATGCGCCGGTCAGCCGACGTTGCTTTCGCCCCGGCGGCGGAGTCGCCACGTGAACCGGTCGTCGCCGTAGTCGAGGCGGCTCAGCACCTCCACCACCAGGAAGCGGTCGTGCATGGAGACGAGCCCGGCGAGCAGGCCGTTCCAGGCATCGAACACCGCCGGGTGGACGGCGCCGCGACCGCGCATCAGCCGCCAGGTCGACTGGTGCAGGTGGGCGATGTGGGCGCCCCCCGGCTCGATCGCGACCTCGTCGCCGGATGCCCGCGCGAGGGCGGCGAGCAGCTGGGCCGCCCCGGCCGCTCCAGGCGCTTCGATGCGAAACGCCTCGGCCGTAGCCTGGTACATCTGCTTGCCGATGATCTGGGCCGACCCGCCGGCGAGATAGGCGGCTTCCATCGGCCCGACCATGGCGACCAGTTCCGGCAGGGAGGAGCGCAGGTACTCCATCGCGTAGTTGCGGTTGGCCTTCTCGAGGCGCGCTTCCGGCCACGCAGTGCTGTCGAGACCGGGCAGGGCCGCCGGGTCGACGGGCGGCGGCATCTCCCCTTGTGCGAAGACCAGGCGCTCGTCGGGGGAGAGGTCGTGGTCCGCCTCCCGGAAATAGCCGGCGAGGCCGTACTGGCCGTCCATGTCCTCCGACGTCACGACGAAGCCGAGCCGTGGGTTCTTCAGGCTGACACCGTTCTGGGCGTACCAGCCGGTCAGGAAGCCGCGGCTGACCGACAGCGGCATCCCGGCAAGTGCCGCCCCCTCGTACATCCAGCGCGGGTGGCGGAACCGGACCCAGGCCTTCTTCGGGCCCTCCTCGACGTACTCGACCGGAACCCCGCCGACGCTGTTCGAAAGGTAGTGGTAGCGCGCACAGGCGACGGCGTGCGGCAGGCCGGTCAGCCCCAGCTTGTCGAACGACGACAGGAACTTCTCATGATGCTGGCGGCGGAACAGACGGTGGCTCAACGCGCCTGCCGCCTCGGCGCTCTTGCGGGTCGCAACGAACAGGAGAAGGCCGGTGATCCAGGCCTGGTAGAGCTTGGCGACCGCCCGGAAGTGCTCGGGCGGCGGTTCGGCGTCGGGTGTGCCGCGGGCCTCGGCGGGGTCGGTGGTCATCCTGGCATCTCCGGCGAACTGCAGACGGTCTCGATGACCTCCTGATAGAGCTGGCGGTAGGTCGCGGCCGCCCGATCCCAGCCCAGATCGCGGGACATACCAGCACGCTGGATGCGGCGCCACAGGCGCGGCTGGCGAAACAGTTCCTGCGCCCGTCCGATCGCTTCCGCCAGCGCCCCCGGGGCGGCGTCGTCGAACAGGAAACCGGTCGCGGTGTCGTCGCCGAGGGTCGCCCAGGTGGTGTCGGTGATGGTATCGGCGAGCCCGCCGGTGCGCCGGGCGATCGGCACCGTGCCGTAGCGCAGGCCGTAGAGCTGGACCAGGCCGCAGGGCTCTGTCCGCGACGGCACCAGCAGGATGTCCGCACCCGCCAGGACCTGGTGCGCCTGGGCCTCGTCATAGCCGATATGGACGCCGACCTGGGTGGGGTGGGCGGCCGCCGCCTGGTAGAGGCGCGATTCGAGGCCGTGGTCGCCGGTGCCGATCAGGGCGAGGCGGCCGCCGTCGGCGATGATCGAGCCGATCGCGTCGAGGACCAGGTCGATCCCCTTGTGCTCCACCAGGCGCGAGACGAGGGCGAAGATCGGCCCGGCCGGTTCCGGGTCGAGGCCGAAGGCCCGGCAAAGGGTCAGCCGGTTCGCGCCCTTCAGGATGATGTCGTCGGCATCGTAGGTCTGATGGATCATGCGGTCGCGCGAGGGATCCCACACGCCGCGGTCGATGCCGTTCAGAATGCCGGTGACGCCGCGTGCCTGGATCAGGCCGGAGAGGCCGCCGCCACCCGGCTCCTTCTGGATCTCCCGGGCATATGTCGGGCTCACGGTGGTGATCCGGTCGCAGAAGAACAGGCCCGCCTTCATGAAGCCGACCTGGCCGTGAAACTCGAGGCCGTTGATGTCGAAGAGCTGGGCCGGCAGGCCGAGCTTGCCGAGCACCGTCGGCGGGAACAGGCCCTGGTAGGTCAGCGAATGCACCGTCATGATGGTCGGCGGCCGCGGTCGTGCGCCGATCTGGAGATGCATCGGCACAAGCCCCGTCGGCCAGTCGTGGCAGTGGACGAGGTCGGCGGACCACCCGGGCCGGCTGTCGCGCGGAAACGCCGTGCCGGAGGCGATCTGGGCCGCGATCTCGGCAAAGGCGCCGAAACGTTCGGCATTGTCCGGCCAGTCGACCCCGCGGTCGTCGCCATAGGCGCCACCGGCACGCTGGAACAGGTCGGGCGCGTCGACCACGTAGACCGGCACGCCCGACGGCGCGATGCCGTAGTGGATCGCCCCCTCCACCGTCGCCATGCGCGGGTCGATGGGAGCGATCTCGCGCAGGCCCGTGATGCCGGCCAGGACCGACCGGTAGCCCGGCAGGACGACCCGCATGTCGACACCCCTGCCGATCAGGGCGGCGGAAAGGGCTGCCGAGACGTCGGCGAGGCCCCCCGACTTGATCAGCGGGTACATCTCCGATGTGATGAACAGGATGCGCATGCCGCTCACGCCCGTTTCGGCTTCGATCGTTCGAGCCGCGCCAGGGCTTCCGGCGTTACCAGGGTGATGCCGCCGGGCGAGCGGTAGAAGCGCCGCGCGTCCTCCTCCGGGTTCTCCCCGACGATCAGCCCTTCCGGGATGACGCAATCACTGTCGACGACGCAGCGGGTGAGGCGTGCGTGCCGGCCGACTGTCACATCCGGCAAGAGGACCGAGCGCATGATCGTCGCGTAGGAATTCACCCGGGTCTTCGACGACAACAGGCTCTCCCGGATCATGGCACCGGAAACGACGCAGCCGCCGGACACCAGAGAGGTGAGGGCAAGCCCGCGACGCGCGCCGACATCGTGCACGAACTTCGCCGGTGGCAACTGCTCCTGATAGGTGAAGATGCGCCACTCGGGATCATAGAGGTCGAGGGCCGGGGTCACCGTGGTCAGGTCGAGGTTCGCCTCCCAATAGGCGTCGACGGTGCCGACATCGCGCCAATAGGGCTCGGCATTCGGGTCGGCGCGCACGCAGGAGCGGGCGAAGCGGTGGCCGATCACCCGCGCACGGCCGGCGACCAGATAGGGGATCAGGTCGTGGCCGAAATCGTGGCTGGAGGTCGGGTCGCCGTGGTCGCGGGCAAGCTGGTCGTAGAGGAAGTCGGCGTTGAAGATGTAGATGCCCATGGAGGCATTGACGTTGCCGTCGTCGCACAGGGTATCCGGGACCCGGTCCGGCTTCTCGATGAAGTCGACGACACGATCGTCGGGGCCCAGGGCGACGACGCCGAACGCGGCCGAACTCGTCCGCGGCACCGGGCAGCAGGCGACGGTCACGTCGGCGGAGCTTTCGATGTGGTGCACCAGCATCGCGCCGTAATCCATCTTGTAGACATGGTCGCCGGCGAGGACGATGACGTATTGCGGCTGGTAGTTCTGCAGGATGCGGGTGTTCTGGAAGACGGCGTTGCAGGTGCCCGAATACCACGAGGTCTCGTCCAGCTGCTGCTGGGCCGGGATGACGTCGATGAACTCGTTGACTTCACCGCGCAGGAAGCTCCAGCCGCGCTCCAGATGGCGCAGCAGGCTGTGCGACTTGTACTGGGTGAGGACGGTGATGCGGCGCAGGCCGGAATTGATGCAGTTCGACAGGGTGAAGTCGATGATCCGGTACTTGCCGCCGAAATGCACCGCCGGCTTCGCGCGATAGTCGGTCAGGCCCTTGAGCCGGCTGCCCCGGCCGCCGGCGAGCACGACCGCCAGCGTGCGGCGGGTGGCGAAGGAAATCTGGTCGAGCCGCATGCCGCGCGGTCCACGCGTTTCGTGTTCGGTCGAGGCCAGGGGGCCGCCGTCACGGCACCCCGCGCCCCGTCGTCGACTAGGTGGAGAACCCTTAGGGCGACGTTAACGCGCGGCGATGTCGATTCTGCCGTGCTGGCGATGCGCGCGCGCGCCGGGCGGGGACGATTTCCGCTTTTCCCTTAGCCTGGCTTCGCGCGCTATGGCTGGCGAAAGGCCGCCGCCTCAAGGCGTCGGCACCGCGCGGAGGCAGTCCGAGGGAGATTTCACCATGGATTCGACGCTGATCGAATCGGCTCTGGATCACGAGTACGCGGCCGATCTCAAGGATCCCGCGAAGCTCCGGCACGAACTGTTACAGACCATGGTCTGGCATGTCGGCCGCGATCCGACCTATGCCAACAGCCGCGAATGGTTCGACTGCCTTGCCCATCTGGTCCGCAGCGTTCTGGTCGCGCGCTATGTCCGGACCGCGCGCACCTATCACCGGAAGTCGGCAAAGCGGGTCTACTACCTTTCGATGGAATACCTGCCGGGCTCGAGCATGCGCAAACACCTGATCGACCTCGACATCGAGGCCGAAGTGTCGGACGCGCTCAAGGACTTCGGCGTCGACGTCGAAGCGGTGATCGGCCAGGAACAGGAAGCCGCCCTCGGCAATGGCGGCCTCGGCCGGCTCGCCTCCTGCTATCTCGACGCGATGGCCGCCCACGGCTTCCCGGGCTTCGGTTACGGCATCCGCTACGACTTCGGCATGTTCCGCCAGTCGATCGAGAACGGTGTCCAGGTCGAGCACGCCGAAAGCTGGCTCAGCCACGGCAGCCCGTGGGAATTCCTGCGCCCGACCCTGAACTACAAGGTCGGCTTCTACGGCCGCGTCGTGCGCCCCTGGGGCGGACCGGGCCAGCGCTCCGAATGGGTCGACACCGAGACCGTCGAGGCGGCGGCCTACGACATCTCGATCGCCGGCTTCCAGGTGCCGACCGTCAACAACCTGCGCCTGTGGTCGGCACGGGCGACGGAGAGCTTCGACCTCAAGTACTTCAACCAGGGCGACTATATCGAGGCTGTGAAGGAGAAGACCGCCCAGGAAACCCTGTCGAAGGTGCTCTACCCGTCGGACACCACCTATTTCGGCCAGGAACTGCGCCTCAAGCAGCAGTACTTCTTCGTCTGTGCGTCGCTGCAGGACATCCTGTCCCGCTACAGCCGCTCCGCCGCCGCCCTCGACAACATGCCGAACGAGGTGGCGATCCAGCTCAACGACACCCACCCGGTGCTCGCGATTCCCGAGCTGATGCGCCTGTTCATCGACGAATACGGGCTGGAGTTCGGCCGCGCCTGGGACATCTGCCGGCGTGTGTTCAGCTACACCAACCACACCCTCCTGCCGGAGGCGCTGGAGACCTGGCCGATCTCTATGCTGCGCCAGGTGCTGCCCCGTCATCTCGAACTGATCTACGAGATCAACTATCACTTCCTGGAGGAGGTGAAGCGCCGCTTCCCCGGCGACACCGCCCTTCTCGGCCGGCTTTCCATGGTCGACGACCAGCGCCAGCGCATCCGCATGGCGCATCTGGCCGTGGTCGGCAGCCATCTGGTGAACGGCGTTGCCGCCCTTCACACCAAGCTCCTGCGCGAGACGTTGTTCGCCGACTTCGCCGCCCTCTGGCCGGACAAGTTCGTCAACGTCACCAACGGCATCACCCAGCGCCGCTGGCTGCGCCAGGCCAACCCGGGCCTGACCAACGTGCTCGCCAAGCGGGTCAAGGGGCCGTTCATCAACAAGCTCGACCTTTTGAGGGAGGCCGCCCCGCTTGCCACCGACGCTGGCTTCCAGGACGAGGTCATGGCGGTCAAGCGCGACAACAAGCTCAAGTTCGCGACATTCGTGAAGGATCGCCTGGGCCTGGAACTCAATCCCGACAGCTTGTTCGACATCCAGATCAAGCGCATCCACGAATACAAGCGCCAGCTTCTGAACCTCCTGCACATCGTCGCCCGCTACAACGAGTGCCGGAAGGGCAACAAGCCGGCGGTGCCGCGCACCTTCATCTTCGGCGGCAAGGCCGCCCCCGCCTATCACATCGCCAAGCAGATCATCCGCCTCGCCAACGATGTCGCCCGGGTGGTCAACAACGACCCGGCGTCGAAGGACCACTTGCGCGTCCTGTTCATGCCGAACTACTCGGTCAGCCTGGCTGAACGGATCATCCCGGCGGCCGACCTTTCAGAGCAGATTTCGATGGCCGGGACCGAGGCATCGGGCACCGGCAACATGAAGTTCGCCCTCAACGGGGCGCTCACCATCGGTACCCTCGACGGGGCGAACATCGAGATCGCCGAGGAAGTCGGGCGCGACAACATCTTCATCTTCGGCCTCGACGCGGACGGTGTCCGGGCGCTGAAGAAGAAGGGCTACAACCCCTGGGAATACTTCAACGCCAACCAGGGCCTGCGCGAGGTTCTGGAAATGATCGGTCGCGGCTATTTCAGCCCGGACGAGCCGCACCGCTACGGCGATCTCCTGCGCACCCTGCTGGAGCAGGGTGACCGCTATCTCCTGCTCGCCGACTACCAGGCCTATGTCGACACGCAGGCCGCGGTCGACCAGCTCTACCTGCAGCCGCGCGAATGGACGCGCAAGGCGATCCTCAACATCACCAACATGGGCAAGTTCTCCTGCGACCGGTCGATCGAGACCTACGCGTCGGAGATCTGGAAGGTCCAGTCGATCGAGGTCTGATTTCTCCGATCGCGGAAACTCGGCCGGGTGCTGATCATGAAAGGCACCCGGCCTTTTTCGTGCCATCGGCGAAAGCCATGATGGCGGTCTGGATTAGCTGCTTCGTATGAGGTCGGTTGCGGATGTTGCGGCGCCGTCAGGGCAGCGTTGAAGTCTTCTCCATGTCGGCGATCGATCTGTTCGCCTCCGGCCTGGGGGCCTTCATCATCGTCTCCGTCGTCCTGTTCCCCTACGTCCTCAACACCACGCGGACACCGCCGCCGCCACCGCCCCAGGCGCCCCTGCAATGCCCCGAACCGGTCGAGTGCGAGGTGTGCGTCGCCTGTCCGCCGCCGGTGGTCTGCCCTGAACCGGTGGCCTGCCCCGAGATCCCGCAAATGTCCTGCCCGGAGCCGCCGCAGCCGCAGTGCCCGCAGATTTCCTGTCCGGAGGTCACCTGTCCCGATTGCCCGCAACTCAGTTGCCCGGAACCGCTGACCGCCAAGCCGGTGCTGATCGTCGCCATGGTCTGGGCCGCCCAGTTCCAGGACATCGACCTCCATGTCCGCGACCCGCGCGGCAACGTCTTCTTCTTCCGCCGGCCGAACCGGCGCATGCGGGACTTCCCGGGGGTCACCGGCGAGCTCACCTTCGACAACATCAACGGCCCGGGGGCTGAGCTCTACAGCGACGACACGCCGATGAACGGCCTGCACGTGGTCTGCTACCACTACTACAACCATCGCCGTCGCAACGCCGTGCCGCGCGTGCCGACCCAGGGCTTCATCTTCTATAACCGGCGCGTGCAGTTGCCGGTGGTGACCCTGACGCGCCAGCGCGCCCGGCTGGAGGTGGCGCGGGTCACGATCGACGGGCCGAATGCCACGATCGACACCTCCCGGGCCGGCC
>CAYNIS010000118.1:0-7302 GCA_964397055.1 uncultured Rhodospirillaceae bacterium
CCCAGACTCCCATGATTTGCCCCTTACAACGCAGGTTTTTCAAACCGTCCGGTCGATCACCAGACGCGGCCCCGGCAGGTGGCGGTCCGCCTCGTTCAGCGCCAGCCATTGTTCGGTTTCCAGCTCGCCAATGAGGCCGCCACGCCGCACCAGGCCCGCGGTCGCGTCGCCGACGAAACACGGCAGCACTGCAAACCCGATCGTGTCCCGGGAGGTGGTGTAGCTGGGGCGATCATCGGATCCCTTGGCAGGGTCGGGGTGCTGAGCCAACCTGGACGGAGAGGGTGAACCTTCTGACCACGCCAATGGTCGGCTTTCACCCGCTCGGCAGAGTGCAGACGCCGCCCTGACAACGCCGCGCACGTCACGAATGCCAATAGTCGCAGTCGTAGTGGGGGGCGCGGGGATCGTCGATCCAGTAGCCGTACTTGAGCCGGTAGTGGATATGGAGCCCGATGCCGATCGCGGCGTAAATAAGTATGCCGGGCAGCCCGAAGGCAACGGCGACGACAAGGCCGATCATCCAGGCGAGGGCGCGTCCGTTCATGAGGAAATCCTACCACAACCTGAGGGGCAAGCGATCAACCTTGTACGCCTGGATGAGGTTGCGCCAGGAGGCCATGGTGGCGCTTCATGCCAACAACGGACCCCGCCCGTTGGCTGGCTTCTGGCACATGGTCCTGATCCGGGCGATTGAGAACATCCACACCGACCGCAGTTCGATCCTCTATGGGATGATCGGCGTCAGCCTCGATCGGCGTCAGTCTCGATCGGCGTCAGTCTCGATCGGTATCAGGGTCGATCAGGTGCTGCCCTGGGCCGTCGAGGCGCCGCCGCCGCCCAGCAGGCGCGTGATTCGGCCCTGCTGCCACACCCAGATGCCGGTCACGGCCATTGCCGGGAACACGATCCACAGGGTCAGGAAGCTGACCCACTGCACGTCGCCGTAGGGCGAGTAGAGATAGAAGCCCAGCAGGCCCGAGCCCCCGAGATGCAACCAGCGCAGCCAAAGGCGCAGCGTTCGTGCCGTCATCCCCGCCTCCATTCAAGGTACCACAAAGCCATCTTAGCGGTGATAAGAAGCATGTTCAGCGGTTTTTACCCATAATCTTATCGATGATTAGATGGCGGATGGAAGGGGCGGGAACCGGTCGATGCCTTGCCCGGCAATCTTATCGGCGATAAGATAAAAGTGGGGTGTCTCGACACGTTTGAAGGTGCAGGTGGCCGATCACTATCATCACGGCATGTTGCGGCCGGCCTTGCTCGACCGGGCGGAAGCCGTGCTGGCGTCGGGCCCGGTGGAGGCGTTGAGCCTGCGTCGCCTCAACGCCGATCTCGGTGTCAGCGCGACCGCCCATGTCAGCCACTTCCCGACCAAGGCCGACCTGTTGGCGGCCCTCGGCGCGCGTGGGTTCGGCCTCTTGGGCGAGGCGATGTCGACGGTCACCGGGAACACCCGCACGCGCAATCCGCGCACCGTCATGACGCGGTTGGCCCACGCCTATCTGGATTTCGCCGCAGCGCGCCCCGGCCTCTACCGCGTCATGTTCCAGGCGAAGTCGCCGGCGGCTGACAGTATGGGGGACGGCAACGCCGCCGCATCCGTTTCAACGGAGGCGGGTCGCCGTGCCTTCGACGGCTTTCAGGCGATCATCGCCGGCTTGTTGCCGCCGACGTCGAGGGCCGCCCGGGTGCGGGAGGCTGCCCTGGTCGCGTGGTCTCTGGTCCACGGCCTGGCGGTCCTGAGTGCTGACGGCAGGCTGCCGCCCGGGATGCCGGCGGACCGGGCGGCGCTCGCCCGGATCGCCGGTCGGGCGATCGTCGAGGGCATCTTCACCGGCCCCCGAAAGATGGACACAGGCTGACGCCCCGCTTGACGCAAGCGGGTCAGGCGTCGCCCATGCGCAAGGCGGCAATGAAGGCCGACTGGGGGATCTCGACCTCCCCGAACTGCCGCATGCGCTTCTTGCCCTCCTTCTGCTTTTCCAGAAGCTTGCGCTTGCGGCTGATGTCACCGCCATAGCACTTGGCAAGCACGTCCTTGCGCAGGGCCGGCACGGTCTCGCGCGCGATCACGCGGCCGCCGATGGCGGCCTGGACCGCGATCTTGAACATCTGGCGCGGGATCAGTTCCTTCAGCCGCTCGCACAGCTGGCGCCCGCGTCGTTCGGCCTGGCTGCGGTGCACGATCATGGCAAGGGCGTCCACCCCCTCCCCATTCACCAGGATCGCCATCTTCACCAAGTCGTTCTCGGAATAGCCATCGAGCTGGTAATCGAAGCTGGCATAGCCCCGGCTGATCGACTTCAGCCGGTCGTAGAAGTCGAACACGACCTCGTTCAGCGGCAGCTTGTAGATCAGCATCGCCCGGCTGCCGGCATAGGTCAGTTCGATCTGTTCGCCGCGCCGTTCCTGGCACAGCTGCAGGATACCGCCGAGGTATTCGTCGGGCAGCATGATGGTCGCCCGGATCCACGGCTCCTCGATGAAGTCGACATGGACCGGGTCCGGCATGTCCGCCGGATTGTAGAGCTCCAGCACCTCCCCGTCGGTCTTGTGGATCCGATAGACGACGGAGGGGGCGGTGGCGATGAGGTCCAGGTCGAACTCCCGTTCCAGCCGTTCCTGGATGATCTCCATGTGGAGGAGGCCGAGAAAGCCGCAGCGGAAGCCGAAGCCCAGGGCCACCGAGTTCTCGGTCTCGTAGTGGAAGCTGGCGTCGTTGAGGGCGAGCTTGCCGAGGCTGTCCCGCAGCCGCTCGAAATCGTTGGCGTCGATCGGGAACAGCGAACAGAACACCACCGGCACCGACGGCTTGAACCCGGCGAGGGGGGAGGCGGCGGGGCGCTTGTCCTCCGTGATGGTGTCGCCGACCCGGGCTTCCTGGATGTCCTTCATCGCGGCGGTGATGAAGCCGAGTTCGCCCTCCTTCAGCGCACCGGTCAGAACCGCCTTCGGCGTCATCACACCGACCCGGTCGATCTCCCGCGTCGCCCCGGTCCCCATGAACCGGATCTTCTGACCGGTTTTGAGGGCGCCGGAGACGACACGCACCAGGATCACCACACCCAGATAGGCGTCGTACCAGCTGTCCACGACCAGCGCTTGCAGGGCGTCCGCCCCACCCGGCTTGGGCGGCGGCAGGCGCTTGACGATCGCCTCCAGCAAGGCGTCGATGCCGAGACCTGATTTGGCCGAGATCGACAAGGCGTCGGACGCGTCAAGACCGATCACATCCTCGATCTGCTCCTTCACGCGCTCCGGTTCGGCCGCCGGCAGGTCGATCTTGTTGATCACCGGGATGATCTCATGATCGTGGTCGATCGCCTGGTAGACGTTGGCGAGCGTCTGCGCCTCCACCCCTTGCGTGGAGTCGACGACGAGGAGCGAGCCTTCGCAGGCGGCGAGCGACCGGCTGACCTCATAGGCGAAGTCGACGTGGCCCGGCGTATCCATCAGGTTGAGCTCGTACTCGATCCCGTCGGAGGCGGTGTACAGCAGGCGCACCGTCTGGGCCTTGATGGTGATCCCGCGCTCGCGCTCGATATCCATGCTGTCGAGCACCTGCGCCTTCATCTCCCGGTCGGACAGGCCGCCGCACATCTGGATCAGGCGATCCGCGAGGGTCGATTTGCCGTGATCGATATGGGCGATGATCGAGAAGTTGCGAATGCGCGAGATGTCGTCCATCGGGGCGTGGCGGTCCGGGGCCTTGGGTCGGGGATCCAGCCTGGAACATAGGCCTCGCGGTCGGTCCCGGCAATCGCGCGGCCGCGCCGCACCTGTTGAGGACGATGGGTCAAACCCCGCGGGTCACCCGGCCCGGAGGGAAGGCGAGGTCGATCCGTCGGCCGCGGCTGCGGATCGCCGCCCGGCCGTCGATCTCCCCGCCAAGGGCGCGGACCGTGG
This sequence comes from uncultured Rhodospirillaceae bacterium, assembly GCA_964397055.1. Lineage (GTDB taxonomy): Bacteria > Pseudomonadota > Alphaproteobacteria > CAYNIS01 > CAYNIS01 > CAYNIS01. The sequence continues at coordinate 3,913 of CAYNIS010000118.1, forward strand.
CATGGGACCGGGCCAGTGTGCCGATGAGGGCCGAGGGTGCCTCGTCGTCGCCGTCCCGGGCGTGCCCGCCGCCAAGGGCGGTGCCGAGCTCCCGGGGCCGGAGGCCGATGCCGGTGTGCCTCAGGGAGACGGCGAGGCCGCCGTCGCGCCGTTCGACCGCGCGCACGGTGACGCGATCGCCGGAGAGGCAGAGCGACATCTGGACCGAGGTCAGGGTGTCGATCACGTGGGCCAGTTGCTCGCCGTCGGCGCCCAGCCGGGGCGCGGGCAGGGTGGCTTCCGCGGAGAGATCGATGCCCAGCCGGCCGGCCCGGGTGCCATATCGCTGCAGGAGCCCGGACAGCATCTGTTCGACATCGGCGGTCGGGGCCACGGCGGGCCGTGGCGACCGCCCCTCGACCTCGTCGGCATGGCCAAGCTCGACCCGGGCGCGCAGGGCGGTTTCCAGCCGTGCGGCCTCCCCCCAGCGACCGGGAGCGTAGAGGAGGGTGATTGCGACCATGCCGAGAAGTGCGGCCGCCAGGGCGAGGCCGACCGATCCGTGACGGTGACCATGGGCACTGTCGGGGCGATCCGCCTGCCGGCTTGCCCGGGGCGACAATGCCGCCGCGACGGCATCGGCGGCGGCACGCACGCCGGCGATCTTGTGCCGCCAGTCGGCGCGGATACCCAGGTGGGCCTGTTCCGCGTCGGCTGTGGACCGGAGAGCCGGGATCACCCCCGACGACCCGTCGAGTGCCCGACCCAGGTCCGCGTCGAGCCGTTCCAGTCGGCGAAACAGCACGGTGATCGCCGGATCGCTCGCAAGCGACGAGAGGGCGCCTTCGACATCGCGGATCTGGCCGGCGAGCCGCCTCTTTTGGCTCAGCAGGCTGCCCGGATCGGCGCCCGGCGGAACCGCCGCGCCCGCCAAGCGGTCGAGATCGGCGCCGAGGCTCTTGATGGCGCCGAGGCCGATCAGGGCGTCCGCTCGCGACAGGAAGGCGTTTGCGGCATCCTCGGCAAGCAGGCTGGAGAGCTCCGCCGTGGCCCTGCGCAAGGCTGCTTCCGTCGCGAATGCGACGTCCTGGCCCGGGTTGCCGCGGAGCGTCGGCACCGCGTCGTCGTCCTCGATCCCGGTGAAGTCGCCTGCGGCGGAGGCGAGGACCGGTCCGCCCACCTCCGCAGCCCCCGCATTCGCTTGGTGCGGCCGCCGGCGTGCGGTGATCAATTGGTCTTCGGCCGCAGCGACCGCCGTCCGCGCCGACCGCCGGGCAGCGGCGGCCAGCCAGCCCTTCGCGGCAGCGATCACCCGGGACACATCCTGGTCCGCCCGCGCGACGGCGGAACCCAGTTGATGGCGTGCCAGGGCCAGTCGCGCCGCCGCCGCATTGCCGGCCGCTGTCGCAACACGCCACCGCCGGGCAAGTTCGCCGAGGTCGGCCAGGCGCCGGCGCAACGCCGCCGCCGCCCGCACGAGGGGCGCGGGGCGGGGTCGATCGACGCCGGTGAGAAGCCGATCGAGCGCCCGTTCGACCGCGTCGACCTCCGAATCGGTGATCGGCGTCAGATGCATGGGCTGCCGCGCTTCCGCAACCACGAGGGTCGCCCGGTCAAGCCGGTCGGTAGCGCGCAGCAGGCGCCGCGTCGCCTCCGCCTCGGCGGTGATCGCGCGTGTTGCGGCCGCCACCATGCCCGGTGGCGGGGCGAGGCTGATCCGCCAGAGCTCGAGGGCTGCGGCCGCCGCAAGGGCGAGGAGCGCGAGGAAACAGCCGATCAGCGCTGCATCGGCCGGACCGGGGCGGAGGGCGCGCATCAGCCCCGGCCCCCGGTGACGCGCCCGCGCCTACCTGAACGCCGGTTCGTTGAAGCTGCGCAATTTGCGCGTGTGGACACGTTCCTGCGCGCTGTCGCGCAGGATCTCCATGGCCTGCAGGCCGATCCGAAGGTGCTGGTCGACACGTTCACGATAGAAGCGGTCCGCCATGCCCGGCAATTTCAGCTGCCCGTGGAGAGGTTTGTCCGAAACGCACAGGAGTGTGCCGTAGGGCACGCGGAATCGAAACCCGTTCGCGGCGATGGTGGCGGATTCCATGTCGAGGGCGATCGCCCGGCTCTGGCTGAAGCGGCGGATGGGTTCCCGATAGTCACGCAGCTCCCAGTTCCGGTCGCCCACGGTTGCGACGGTGCCGGTGCGCATGATCTGCTTCACCTCCTGCCCGACCAGGCCGGACACGCGCCCGACGGCCTGCTCCAGCGCCTTCTGCACCTCCCCCAGCGGTGGCAACGGGGTCGAGATCGGCAGGTCCTGGTCGAGGACCTGATCCTCGCGGACATAGCCGTGGGCGAGGACGTAGTCGCCGAGCCGCTGGGTGTTCCTGAGGCCGGCGCAGTGGCCCAGCATGATCCAGGCATGGGGCCGCAGCACCGCCAGGTGATCGGTGATGGTCTTCGCGTTCGCCGGGCCGACCCCGATGTTGACGAGCGTGATGCCGAGGCCGTCGTCGCGTTTCAGGTGATAGGCGGGCATCTGCGGCAGTCGTGCCGGCGCCTGCCCCGGCTGCGGCGCCTGCGGTGCCGCCAATCGGTTGGCCAGTTCCCGGTCGCCCGGCTGCACGAACGCAGTGTAGCCGAGGTCGAGGCCGGCCTGCGGCTCCTCCGTCATCCATCGCGTGCCGAGCTGGATGAACTCGTCGACATAGAACTGGTAGTTGGTGAACAGGACGAAGCCCTGGAAGTGGCGCGGGCTGGTGCCGGTGTAGTGGCGCAGGCGCTGCAGCGACAGGTCGACCCGCGGGGCCGTGAACAGGGCCAGCGGCAGCTCGTCATCCTCCGCCGGCTCCAGCGTGCCGTTGGCGATGTGGTCGTCCATGTAGAAGAGATCGGGCAGATCGAAGAAGTCACCGATCGCCTGCGCGCGCTCCTGGGTCAGCGTGCCCTCCAGGTAGAACCCCTCGCCGAGCGCGAAGTGGATCGGGATCGGCACCGACGACACCCCGATTTCCAGCGGGCGATCATGATGCTGGAGCAGGAGGTCGAGCTGCTGGCGGTAGTAGTTGGCGAACAGGTCGGGCCGGGTCAGCGTCGTTGCGTAGCGGCCTGCGCCGTTGGCGTAGCCGAAGGGCGCCTGGGGGGCGTCGGTCGGCGGCCCCGGCACTTCGACGCGCACGAAGGGATAGTGTGCGCGCACCCGGTGCCCCGGGTCCTCGCCCTTGGCGAAGCGCCGGAACCATTCGGCGAGGTGACCGGCCGACCGCCGGTAGAGGCGGTCGAGTTCGGCCAGGGCAGCGCCGGCATCCTCGAATCGGGAGACGCGATCGACAGGAACCACGCCGGAAGCGGTGGCGGAATCGGCCGGGTTCGGGGTCATCGTCGGGTGTCGCCTCCTGGATCGCCGATCGCTCCGCCGGT
>CAYNIS010000118.1:7312-9088 GCA_964397055.1 uncultured Rhodospirillaceae bacterium
GCCATTGCGTCGGGTCAGACCTTTCCGGCGGCAACGGCCGCGTCATAGGCATCGAGCCCGAGCAGCGAGCGGGCGAAGTCGCGCGCCTCGAACGGGCGCAGGTCCTCGGCCTTCTCGCCGACGCCGATGGCGTAGATCGGCAGTTCGAACTTCTGGGCGAGGCCGACCAGGACACCGCCCTTGGCGGTGCCGTCGAGCTTGGTGACGATCAGGCCGGTGACGTTCACGACCTCCCGGAAAATCTCGACCTGGGAGATGGCGTTCTGCCCGACCGTGGCATCGAGCACGAGAAGCACCTCGTGCGGCGTGCTTTCGTCGATCTTCTTCATGACCCGGACGATCTTGGCGAGCTCGTCCATCAGGTTCTTCTTGTTCTGCAACCGCCCGGCGGTGTCGATGAACAGCAGGTCCTCGCGCGCCTCAGATGCCTTCTCCAGCGCCTCATACGCCAGGGCCGCGGCATCCGATCCCTGCTCGCCGGCGATCACCTCGGCGCCGACCCGTTCGCCCCAGATCGTCAGCTGCTCGATCGCCGCCGCGCGGAAGGTATCGGCGGCGGCCAGCGTGACCCGCAGATCCTCGCCCTCCACCAGGGCCATCGCGTATTTGCCGATGGTGGTGGTCTTGCCGGAGCCGTTGACGCCGACCACCAGGATCACGAACGGCCGGCGATAGCGGTCGATCGGCATCGGCTTCGCATAGGGCGCCAGCATTTCGGCAATGCCCTTGGCCAGGAACTCGCGGACCTCGAGTTCGGTCACGTTGGCGCCGAACCGGGCCTTGGCGAGGTCGGTCGTCAGGCGTGCCGCGTTCTCCGTGCCCAGGTCGGCCATGATCAGCAGCTCTTCCAGCTCCTCCAGCGTCTCGTCGTCGAGAAGGCGCCCCTGGAAGATGTCGGCAATGCCGCCCGAGATGCGCTCGGACGTCCGGCTGAGGCCGAAGGACAGGCGGCCCAGCCACCCTTTGCTTTGGCTCTCTTCCCGCGTTGCGGCGGTCGCGGGATCGATTTCCTCGGCGGCGTCGCTCACGCGGCCTCCTCCATGATCGCGTTCAGTTTGCCGTCGGCGGCACCGACCACCCGGGCCCGGACCAGCGATCCCGGAACCGCCAGGCGGTCCAGCGCGACCTCGGCGAAATCCTCCGCCCGGCCCAGCCGGTCGCGTTCGACCAGCACCGGCAGCGTGCGTCCGACGGACCGCGCCAGGTGACGGGCAAGCTCCCCGGCGGCGGCGTCACGCAAGGCGCGCGCCCGCTCCCGGACCACGGGGCCCGGTACCTGCGGCATCCGTGCCGCCGGCGTCCCGGGCCGAGGCGAATAGGGGAAGACGTGAGCGAAGGCGATGCCCGCCTCGGCGACCAGGCGACGGGTATTCTCGAACATCCCGTCGGTTTCGGTCGGAAAGCCCGCGATGATGTCGGCGCCCACCGCCAGTTCCGGGCGCAGCGCGCGCGCGCGGTCGACCACCGCCAGGATGTCGGCGCGCAGGTGCCGTCGCTTCATGCGCTTCAGGACCATGTCGTCGCCAGCCTGGACCGACAGGTGCAGATGCGGCATCAGCCGCGGCTCCTCGGCAAGCAGGCGCCAGAGGTCGTCATCGATCTCGACGGGGTCGAGCGAGGACAACCGCAACCGGTCGAGCCCCGGCACCAGGGCCAGCAGCCGGCGCACCATCTGCCCCAGGGTCGGCCGGCCGGGGAGGTCGGTGCCGTAGCTGGTGATGTCGACGCCGGTCAGCACCACCTCGCGATAGCCGCCGGCGACCAGGGTGCGGACCT
>CAYNIS010000119.1:0-9079 GCA_964397055.1 uncultured Rhodospirillaceae bacterium
GTCGCTGAACGTGCCCCGCACGGTCGGCCGCGCCGTAGGGCTGTAGGCGGTGAGCGTCAGCACCTCGGGCGATGCAGAGATGCCGGTCAGCGTAGCGGTGGTCTCGGCGACCGCGGAAATATTCTGGGCCACGGCGACGACCTGATCGGCATCGATTCCCACCGCGGAGAAGTGAATCCCGCCAACGTCAGGGCCGCCATCGCGCGCACCGCCAGCGACGGGTCGGCGAAGGCCGGATACTTAAGCGCGTCGTAGGTGCGCAGGACCTCGTCGGAGACCATGATCGACATCATGATCGGGGCTTCCGGGTTCGCCTCCCGCAGCTCGCGGAACAGGGCCTCCAGCCCCTCCGCCATGAACTGGGAGCCGGGGGCGCCGGCGAGGTAGACGACGTGGCTGTCATAGCCGCCCTCCTCGATCGCCAGGCGCAGGTACTCCTTGACGATGTCGAGGTCGTTGAGCGACTGGCCGGTCCAGTCGACCGGGTTGCGCACGCCGGCGAAGGGGTTGAGCTCCTTCATCTTGCGCTGGGTTTCGGCCGGAAGCTCCGTCACCTCCAGCTCCCGTTTGGAGGCGGCATCGGCCATCTGCACGCCGACCCCGCCGGAAATGGTGTGCAGGCAGATGCGCCGGCCGGTCGGGTAGAGCCCGAACTGGCAGGCGTAGGCGACGTCGACCAGTTCCTCCGTCGTTTCCGCCCGATAGACGCCGTACTGCCGGAACAGGGCCTCGTAGACCGCGTCGGCCCCGGCGAGGGAGGCGGTGTGCGACTGGGCGGCGGCGGCACCCGCGTCGGTCACGCCGACCTTCATGAAGACCACCGGCTTGTGGAGGTCGCGTGCCTTTTCCAAAGCCCGGCGCATGACATGCGGATCGGTCACCCCCTCGGCATAGGCGAGGATGACCTGAACGTCGTCGAGATCGGCGTAGTAGTCGATGGCCTCCGCCACCGTGATGTCGGCCTCGTTGCCGGTGGTCACCCAGTAGTTGGCGGAAACGCCGCGCAACTGGGCCGCGCCGAAGACGTGGCTGCCATAGGCCCCGGATTGCGTGACGATGCCGATCGGCCCCGGCGGCAGGCGCAGCAGCGCATACTGGTTGCCGAAGCTGCCGTACCAGCCCTCCCGCACGTTGAACGCGCCGAGGCAGTTGGGGCCGAGGATGCGCATGCCGGAAGTGCGGCCGATCTCCTCCACCTCGGCCTGCAGTTCCGCCCCGCCCTCGTCCATCTCGGCAAAGCCGGAGGTGAAGACGATCGCGGCCTTGACCCCGGCGTCGGCACATTGCCGGATGGTGTCCAGCGCACCGGCGACGGGGACGGAGACGATGGCACAGTCGACCGCTTCCGGGACATCTAGGATCGAGGGATAGGCCTTGCGGTCCTGGATCACGTCGCGCTTCGGGTGGACCGGATAGATCGCGCCCGCATAGCCGGCGTTGGTCATGGTGAAGATCGGGCGCCCGCCGATCCGGCCCGGCTCGTTGGTGGCGCCGATGACGGCGACGGATTTGGGGTGGAGAAGCGCGTCGAGCGAATGGGCCAAGGGGGTCCTCCCGGGGTCAGGCGATGGAGCTTCGTTGTTGTTGGGGCTGTTATAGGAGCTTTCGGCGCCTTCGCTCCAGAACCTAGAATGCGGTCGTCGCCGGCAGCCCGTCCTTCCCCCTTGGGGGGAAGGTGCCCGAGCCTCTGCGAGGGCGGATGGGGGCAACCGGAAGCCCGGCCGGCAACCGGACGCCCGGTCGGCAGCCCATCCTTCCCCCGCGGGGGAAGGTGCCCGAGCCTCTGCGAGGGCGGATGGGGGCACACGAACGCTCCCGCCGCCTTCGGCACCCCCACCCGGAGGCGATGCCTCCGACCTCCCCCGAGGGGGAGGTGGAGAGCTCTTTCCCCTCACGGGCAGCGCGACCAGTCGGGCTTCGGCAATGTCCAGGCCGTGGCACCGTGCGAATACCCCCAGGGCTCCCGATACGGGACCGGGTCGATGCACAGGCCGAACAGGCGGGAAGAGGGTGCGGGTGCTGCGCCGCCAGATGGGCGGACATCCCGAACGTTCGAAACGTCCCAGCCGCCGAGATCCTGATTGAATGCATCGGCGCCCCAGAACATCCCGGACATGTCGGTAACGCGGGAGACATCCCAGCCGCCGATATCCTGATTGAAATGACGGGCGTCCAAGAACATACCCGACATGTCGGTAACGCTGGAGACATCCCGGGTGCCAAGACCCGGGATCGACGTGATGCCTGATGGGGCGAAGGCACAGGAGAGGTCGCGCGCACCGGTCAGGTCGGGACGATCCGTCGCGGTTATCGTGAGATTCCGGGTCTCTCCAAACTCACCGTCACACGGATCGCGCGCGCCGAAGCGGAAGGGCCCCCAGGCCCGGATCTCCATCAGGGCATGACACCTGCCTGATTCCCTGCTTCCTCCACCGCACGCCCAGCCGCCCATGCGGCCGGTGATCGTGATCGTGTACTTGCCCGGCCGCGCGTAGCGGTGCCGCGCGTCACCGAGGGTGGCGTTGGTGATCCGAGCCGGAGGCGAGCCGTCGCCCCAATCAACGGTGAAATCGTGCGTGCCGCGGTCGACCAGCGGCAGGGTGATGGTCGGGTTTGGCCCGCGAGCCTCCCACACGGTGACGAAGGCGTCGGACGCCGCCACAGCCGGGGCCGAAAGCAGCAGGATGCCGAGTGCCAGGAACAGGTGCCTCACGGGCCGCCTCCATCGGGTCAATCTCCCGAGAGCTTAAGCCAAACCCGTCAACATCCGGTTGAGCGCCGGAAGCCCGCCCTTCCCCCGCGGGGGAAGGTGCCCGAGCCTATGCGAGGGCGGATGGGGGCATCACCGCCGCCGGCTTCGCCCTACTCCGCCGCTGCGGCCGCCGCGAGCTTGGTCAGCGTGGTGTTGGCGTTGATGTGGTCGAGAGAGGAGCGCACGTCGACGACGACCGGGCCGTCGGTCGCCAGCGCCTCCGCCACCACCGCGTCCGCATCGGCCGAGGCGTCGATGGTCAGCCCCTTCGCCCCGAACGCACGGCCGAGGGCCGCGAAGTCCGGGTTGACCAGGTCGGTCGCCTTCTTCCGGCCCGGGAACCACTTTTCCTGGTGGAGACGGATGGTCCCGTAGCTCTTGTTGTTGGAGACGATCAGGCGGACCTTGGTGCCCTCCGCGATGCCGGTCGCGAGCTCGTACCCGGTCATCAGGTAGCCGCCGTCGCCGATCACCGCGATCACCTGGCGGTCCGGATAGCGCAGCGCCGCCGCCACCGCCGCCGGGGCGCCGAAGCCCATCGCCCCGGAGACCATGCCCAAGAGGCGATGGCTCGGCTTGAAGGCGAAATGGCGGTGAACCCAGCTGCCGAAATTGCCGGCGTCGGTGACGATGATGGCGTCATCCGGGGCGTGGCGCCCGATCGCGTCGACCACCGTGCCGAAGGAGACGCCGTCGGCGGGCTCCACCGGCTCCCACTTCTGCATCTCGGCCCATTTGGCATGCGGGCGCGCGATCCAGGCAGCCCGCCCCTCGGGCGGTGGGGGGGCGTTGCGGGCGGCCAGCCCCTCTGTCAGGGCGACCGGGTCGACCGCGAGCGCCATGTCGGCCGCGAAGACTCGCCCGACCTCCGCTGCGTCCGGATAGACGTGGATCAGCGGCTGGTCGGGCACCGGTGCCTTGGGCAGGCGATAGCCCTGGGAGGTCACGTCGCCCAGGCGCGAGCCGAGCCCGATGACCAGATCAGCCTCCGCCAGCAGTTTGAGCTGCGGTTCCGGGATCATGTAGCCCATGTGGCCGGCGAAGTTCGGGTGCGCGTTCGGGAAGATGTCCTGTTGCTTCGACGACACGGCGACCGGCAGCGACCAGGTTTCCGCGAGCTTCAGAAGGGCGGCACGCGCCCGTTCCCCGCGCATCAGGCCGCCGGCGATGACCAGCGGCCGTTCCGCCGCCGCGATGCGCTCCGCGACCGCCGCAATCTCCGTATCCGACGCGCGCGGGGTGGAGACCACGCGGGGCGGCACGCAGGTCGCCTCGACCTCCTCGAACAGCATGTCCTCCGGCAGGACCACGACGGCCGGGCCGGGGGTGCCCGCCATCGCCTGCTGGAAGGCGATCGCGGTCAGTTCCGACACCCGTTCCGGGTCGTCGATCTGGACCACGTGCTTGGCCATGTCGCCGAAGAAGCGGACATAGTCGACCTCCTGGAACGCCTTGCGGCCGAGGTCCTTGCGCTCGATCTGGCCGATGAAGAAGACCATCGGCACGGCGTCCTGCTGGGCCGAGTGGACGGCGATCGAGGTGTTGGTGGCACCGGGCCCGCGGGAGACGAAGACGACCCCCGGCCGCTCGGTCAACTTGGCATCGGCAATGCCCATGAAGCCGGCCCCGCCTTCGTGCCGGGCGACGACCACGTCGACCGACGGGTGATCGACCAGGGCATCCAGCACCGGCAGGTAGCTTTCGCCGGGCACGCAGAACACCCGGTCGACGCCGTGGGCGACCAGGCTTTCGGCCAGAAGATCGGCGGCACGCTTGTTGGCGGGCATGGTCAGCCTCCCCTTCGCTTCGTTGTTCAGTGTTGGCGGGGACATTACCGGGGCTCTTCGCCCAGCGACAAGCGGCACCGGCCCTTGCGCATCCCCCGGTGACTTGTCGATAGTCGCGGGCCTTGAAGCCCGACGACCGACAAAAGACGCGAAAAAGGCCCACCATGACCGTCCTCCAGCCCGGCGCCCAGACCACCGACCTCAACGCTGCCAGCCTGAAGCCGCTGATGGAGCCGGAGGCGATCGCGATCATCGGGGCGTCGGCCGACCCGCGCCGGATCGGCGGGCGGCCGATCAAGTACCTCATCGACGGCGGCTTCAAGGGGGCGATCTACCCGATCAACCCGAACCGGGAGGAGATCCAGGGCCTCAAGGCCTATCCCTCGATCGCGGCGGCGCCGGACGGGATCGACATGGCCCTCGTCGCCGTCCCGGCCGCCGGTGTCCTGGCGCAGGTCGACGCCTGCATCGCCAAGGGGGTGAAGTCGCTCCTGCTGTTCTCCTCCGGCTTCGCCGAGCAGGACGAGGAGGGGGCGGCGATGCAGGCGGAACTGACCGCCAAGGTGCGCAGCGCCGGTGTGCGTCTCCTCGGGCCCAACTGCCTCGGCCTGTTCAACGCCCGGCTCGGCTACTACCCGACCTTCACCAGCTCGCTCGAATACGGCATGCCGACGGTCGGTCCGGTCGGCATCGCGACCCAGTCCGGGGCCTATGGCGCGCACATGTTCGCCCTCGCCCGCGATCACGGCATCGGGGTCAAGTACTGGGCCTCCACCGGCAACGAGGCGGAGATCGAGGTCGCGGACATCATCGACTTCTACGTCAGCGACCCGGATGTCCAGGTGATCATGGCCTACCAGGAGGGGGTCAGGAACGCGCCGAAGCTGCTGGCCGCCCTCGACCGCGCGCGGGAGGCGCGCAAGCCGGTCTTGATGATGAAGGTCGGGCGCTCCGCCGTCGGGGCGGCGGCAGCCGCGTCCCACACGGCTTCCCTGGCCGGCAAGGATCAGGTGTTCGACGCCGTGTTCCACCAGTACGGCGCGTTCCGGGTCGAAACCACGGAAGAGATGCTGGATCTCGCCTATGCCTGCACCCGCCGCTACTACCCCAGCCGCGGGCGGCTCGGCATCGTCACCATCTCCGGCGGTGCCGGTGTCATGATGGCGGATGCCGCGGAAAAGGCCGGGCTCGACGTCGCTCCGATGCCGGACGACGCGCAGAAGGCGCTGAAGGAGCTCCTGCCCTTCGCCGCCGTGCGCAACCCGGTCGACATCACGGCCCAGGCGATCAACGACATGAGCCTCGTCCAGAAGAACTACGAGGCGATGCTGGCGCGCGGCGGCTATGACGCCATCCTCGGCTTCTTCACCATGGTGCCGATGGCGCCGTCGGTCGGCCGGCCGCTTCTGGATGCGATCAAGACCGCCTCGGAGCACCGCTCGGAAGGCCTCATGGTGTTGTCGATGATCGCGCCCGACGACCTGGTCAAGGAGTTCGAGGACGATGGCGGGCTGGTCTACCAGGACGCCACGCGCGCGGTGAACGCGATCGCCGGGCTGGTGCGGATCGGCCGGCGCTTCGACCAGGCCCCGCCGGAGCCGCTGCCGGCCCTGCCCGCGACGGTCGAGGCGCCGCCGCTGACCGCGGTCGCCGAGCACGAGGCGAAGCGCGTGCTGTCCACCGCCGGCATCCCGGTGGTCGAGGAGTTCCTGGCCGGCACCGCTGCCGACGCAGTGGAGGCCGCACGCCGGATGGGCGGCAAGGTGGTGCTCAAGATCGCCTCCCCCGACATCGCCCACAAGACGGAGATCGGCGGGGTCCTCCTGAACATCGAAGGCGACGACGCGGTCGCCGATTGCCACCATCTGCTGCTCGAACGCGCCCATGCCGCGAAGCCGGAGGCACGCATCGACGGCGTGCTGGTGGCGCCGATGATCACCGACGGGGTCGAAACCATCCTCGGCATCCAGCGCGACCCGACCTTCGGACCGGTGGTGGTCTTCGGCCTCGGCGGCATCTTCACGGAGGTGTTCGAGGACGTGACCTTCCGCCTCGCCCCGTTCGGGCGCGACGAGGCCCACCGGATGATCGAGGAGATCAAAGGCTACCCGCTCCTCGCCGGCGCCCGCGGGCGGCCGCGCGCCGACCTCGACGCGCTCGCCGACGCGCTCGCCAAGCTCTCGGTCTACGCGCACATGCATCGGGACCGGATCGAGAGCATCGACATCAACCCGTTCCTGGTCCGCCCGCTGGGCCTCGGTGCCATCGCCGTCGACGCGCTGATCGTCCCCGCCGGCTGACGGCGGTCCCGCCGTCGGGTAACCTGAAGCCGCTATCGTTTCCGCCAGGGATACCGCAGCGATGACCCGGACCGTGACCGTGGAGCTTGACGCCGAAACCGCCGCGCTTGCCGAGCAACTGGTTGCCGAGGGGGCCTTCGGGTCGGTCCCTGCCGTTGTCGAATCCGCCGTCGTGGAATGGTTGGCGGCGCGCGAGGATGAAGAGATCCAGGCTGCCATCCAGGTAGGTGTTTGCGACTTCGACGAGGGGCGTGCGGCGGAGGTCACGCTGGAAGAGATCGTTGCGGAGGGAGAACGCCGATTCAGGGCAGCTACCCGATCCGGCTGAGCTTCGCGGCGCGCGAAGACCTCGTTCAGATATGGCAGTACATTGCCGACGAGAGCTCCGTGGAAACTGCGACCCGTTTTGTCGATGGATTGATGAAGAGCTACGCGAGCTTGGCGCAACACCCGCTCTTGGGCGCCGCGAGGTCTGACTATTTCCCGGGCCTGCGCGTGCTGTTGCACCGCCGCTATGCCATCTACTATGTCCCGGCTGCCGAGGAAGTTCGGATCAAGCGCATTCTGCATACCGCCCGTGACGTCCGACGCCTGATCCGACGCGGCGCCTTCGACGTCTGAGGGCTACCCCGCCGGCTCGGACTTGTGAAAGACGGAGAGGATCGTCGCCTTCTGGGAATACAGGATGCCGGACACGACCAGGACAGCACCGATGATCTGCTGGGTGGTCGGATAGGTGCCGAGCACGGCGGCGGTCACCATGGCGACCGCCGGGATCATGTTGGGGAAGAAAGCGGCGACGACGAAACCCAGGTGGCGGACCCCGTAGTTCCAGAACACCACGCCAAGGGAAATGGCACCGACCGAGGTCCACAGCAGAATGAAGCCGTCGCCGGGTTCGAGCGGCGGAGCCTGCCAGCGTGACAGGCCGATGGCGGCGAAGGCGATCCAGACAGCCGTGATCACCAGCGAACTCGAAATCGCGCCGACGGTGGTCTGGTAGAGCTGGCTGTGCCCGGCAAGCCAGCGCTGGTTCAGCATGGAATAGGTCGCCCAGGACGAATGCGCCACGAGGATCAGGGGCTCGCCGCCGACGAACGCGAGGGTGAGGCCGCCCTCCGCGACCTTCACCAGGGACAGAGACGCCCCGGTAATGGCGAGGGCGATCGCCGGCAGCAGATCGGGATTGAGCTTGACGCCGAAGCCGATGCGCGCGGTCAGCGCCATGGTGACCGGGCTGGTCGCGGAGATGATCGCCGCCGTGATCGGGTTGGAGAAGCCGATCCCCAGCGTGTAGAGAATGCCGAAGCCGGTCTGGGTGAGGCCCAGGATCAGGACCCGATGGAAGGCGATGCCGCCGGCGACGAACCCGGCCCGGTCGACGACGGCGAGCAGCGCCATCAGCGCCGTCGCGGCCATCAGGTAGCGGATGACGGCGAACTGGATCGCGTCCCAGCGGGTCAGCATCTCCGAAATCAGGGGCACTTGCGTTCCCCAGAAAAGGATCGTGATGCACAGGGATAGATTGGCGGCGAGCTTCATCAGCCTCGGGTTTCCTCCCGCCGGACGCTGGGCCGGCGGGCTTTTCGACCTTGGTCCTGCCAATGTGACGCTCAACCGGGTGGCTGTCCACGCGGCCCTCGCGGTGATGCTGGTTGCGGCATCGCCGGCCCTGGCGGATCTCGAGGTCGATCGCGGGGCCGGCCTCGCCTGGGATGGCGACGGCTTCCAGCTCTGGGGCATCGACATCCCGGCCGCCGAACAGCGCTGTGTGCGCGACCAGGTCGAATACGAGTGCGGGCAGATGGCAGCGGCGGTGCTGGCGGCCCTGTCGGTGGGCGATGAGGTGGTTTGCGAACCGCGCGGCACCACGCGTGCCGGCACGACCCTGATGAGCTGCACGATCGACGGCCGGGACCTGGCCCGGAGCCTGGTGCGGGCCGGCTGGGCGGTCGAGAACGCGGCGGTCTCCGGCGGCATCTACGACGACGCCGAGGACGAGGCGGAGGACGAGGACCGCGGCCTGTGGGCCGGCGAGTTCGAACCGCCGGCCGCGTGGCGCGCGCGGGTCGCCGGCGTCGACGCCGCGGAAGCGGCCGCTGCCGAGGGCTGCGACATCAAGGGCGACATCACCGAGGACGGCCGGCGCCTCTATCACCTGCCGGGCGGGCGCTGGTACGCATTCCTGACCATCGACCCGGCGCGCGGCGAGCGTTGGTTCTGCGACATCGACGAGGCGC
>CAYNIS010000120.1:0-9052 GCA_964397055.1 uncultured Rhodospirillaceae bacterium
GTCCATCCCGACCCGGAGGAACTGGGCCGCGTCTACCAACCCGACCTCGCCGTCAATGCGGGCTCGGCGGCGTTCATCGAGGCCTGGGCGGCCCTGCCGCCGGTCGACGGGGCCGCCTGGTCCGCCGACACCGCGCGCCTGCGCCAGAGCTATCTCGATTTCCAGAACCCGGTCGCCGGTCCGGGCGACGTCCAGATGGCGGAAATCGTGCGCTGGCTGTCGGACCGCCTGCCTGATGACGCGGTGATCGCCAATGGCGGCGGCAACTACACCATCTGGGTCCACCGCTACTACCGCTACCGGGGCTATCGCACCCAGTTGGCGCCGACCTCCGGCTCCATGGGCTACGGCCTGCCGGCGGCCGTTGCCGCCAAGATCGCCGAGCCGGACCGCACGGTCGTCTGCTTTGCCGGCGATGGCTGCTTCCAGATGACCATGCAGGAATTCGGCACGGCCGTTCAGGCCGGGGCCGCGATCATCGTCGTCGTTGTCGACAATGCCAGCTACGGCACGATCCGCATGCACCAGGAGCGCGAATACCCGACCCGGGTCATCGGCACCGACCTCACCAATCCGGATTTCGCGGCGCTGGCCCGCAGCTATGGTGCCTTCGGGGCGACGGTGACCGAGACCGCCCAGTTCGCCCCCGCGTTCGAGGAAGCGTTGGGCAGCGGCCGGCCCGCCATCCTGCATGTGAAGATCCCGGTCGAAGCACTGACCCCGGCCCGGTCGCTTTCCGAGATTCGCCAGGATGCCCTCGACGCTGGCCGATAGGGCTGCTTCCCGCCCGACAATCAGCGCAAAGGCGCCATGATTCCAGGGTCATGTAAGGGGTGTCACAGTTGGCCGATCGGAACCATCGACCGAGGCCTGAATGCCGAAGGAAACCCGCGTTGAGGACCGTTCTTCTTGGAGCCGCCCTGCTGGTGATCTCAGGCTGTGCCGTGCCGACCCCCTACCAGCCGCGTGACAGCCATGGCGGATATGCCGAACAGCAGCTCGAAAGCAACCGCTTCCGGGTCACTTTCACCGGCAACCGGGTGACCCCGCGCGACATCGTCGACACATATGTCCTCTACCGTGCGGCGGAGATCACGTTGGCCAGCGGCAACGACCACTTCGTCCTGGTCGACCGCCTGACCGAGGCAGACAGCCTCCTGGTCGACCCCGGCCCGGGCTTCGGCTTCGGATTCGGCCTCGGTTCCCGCTCGACCAATTCCTTCCTGTTCTCGAGCACGCCGCGCACGATCGAGCCCGACAGCTTCGAGGCGATCGTCGAGATCCAGGTTTTCCCGGGCGAGAAGCCGCCCGGGATTCCCAGCGCCTATGACGCGCGCGAGGTGATCCAGGCGATCGGCCCCCGGATCGTCCGCCTCGCGCCGGCTAGGTGATTCAGCGCTTGCCGGGCAGCAGGCTCGCGACCCAGCCGCCGAACGCCTTCGGGTTACGGGTCTGGATGATGACCGGGCCGGGGCCACGGAACTTCAGCGCCAGACCTTCGCCGGACGTGAACATCGACACGATGCCGGAAGCGGCCGTCGTGACCTCGTAGGTCATCGTCGACGGCCAGGCGACCAGATGGCCGTTGTCGATGAAGCACTCCTCGCCCTCGGCGAGGTTGAGGATGTGGGTCGCCCCGTAGGTCGACAGGAAGGCGGTTCCCTTGCCGGAGACCTTCACGACGAAGAAACCCTCGCCGGAGAACAGACCGGCCGAAAGGTTCTGGAGCTTGGTCGAAATCTCGAGGCCCATGGAGCCCGCGAGGAAGCCGTCGCGCTGGACGACCATGTCGTAGGAGCCGTCGAGTTCGACATCGACGATCCCGCCCGGTTCCTTCGGGGCGAGGAGCGCCCAGCCGTCGCCGCCCTTGGCCTCCAGCGTCTGCAGGAAGAAGCTCTCCCCGGAGAACATGCGTCCGACCGCGCGGCCGAAGCCGCCGTCCATGGTGCCCTTGAGCTCTATCGTATTGGACATGGCGACCATCGCGTCGCTCTCGGCCTTGACCCCCTCGCCCATGGAAAGGTCGACCTTGACCACCGGGAACGCGTCGCCGGCGCTGATCTCGTACTTCATGGCGTCGTGGCCCCCCGCCTCCGTGATGCCAAAAAAGAAACCCCGCCCGGGTCGTTTAGCCCGGGCGGGGTCTGGAAATCAAAGGTGGTGACGTGAAGCGCGTCAGCCGCGCGCGCCGAACAGGATGCCGGTGATCTTCGGCCCGACGAAGTTGTCGAGCGACCAGGCCCCCGGTCCGCGCAGGAAGACGAACAGCAGGGCCGAGGCCCACAGGAGATGCGTGTCCCAGGCCAGCGGGTAGATCACCGTCTGGATCACGATGGTCATGCCGATCAGCGGCAGCGCGGCAAGGCGCGTGAACAGGCCGATCGCCAGGAACACAGGCGCGATCAACTCCGGCAGCATGGCAAGCCCGATAAGGGTCGCCGGGTCGAACTCCAGGCCCCAGGCGGCCAGCTTCGGACCCCACTCATGCTGGGCGAGGAAGGAGCTCGACGTGCCGTCGAAGGCCGGGTTGCCCTCGGCATCGGTCTGGAAGAAGTCGTTGTACTTGACCAGCCCCGACTTGAAGAACTGACCGCCGGCGGCAAGCCGCGCAATCAGGAGGAGGGCGTCATCCGGCACGCTGCGGGTGACGGCGATCGCCCTGGAAACGGGGTCGCTGCCGGTCGATGCGGTCGGCGTGATATAGGGCGGGTCATGTGCCATGTCGGACATGATGATGGTCCTTTCCCGTGTTCTTGTTGTTATTGGTTGCTGGTTTCCGGTTCCGTGGCGGCACGGTGCTGCAGCCAACGGTTGGCAAGCACGGTGGGCAGGTCTGCCGCCGAGTCCCAGTCGGGATGTGCTTCCTGGGCGGTTTCCAGGGCATCGCCCATCACCGCTCCGGCGGCGATCTCCGCCAGGAACCGTGCCATGCCGGCGCCTAGCGGCATCAAGACGGCATCGTCGTCGGTATCCCGGTGCACCAGGACCGTCCCGCCGCCGGTGCTCGCGTCGATCTCGCCCTCATGGGCGCCGCGCGCCGCCCGCCAGATCTGGATCAAGGGGTAGGTCGACGTCACGACGCGCAGATCGCTCCGGAGCTTGAAGGTCTCCTCGATCCAGATGTCCGCCGGGGTTTCGGCAAACCAGGCCGGGTCGAGGCCGGCGTCGTCGGCGGCGTGGTAGCTTTGGGTGACGGCGAGGTCGAGGCGCGCGACATCGGCCAGATAGGGCAGGGTGGCAGCCGGCGGGTAGCTTTCGAGGAAGGCCGGGAACTGCATGCCGTACTCGAACAGGCAGGGCCGTTCCGGCGGCGTGGCCCTGATGTAGTCGCGCGCCGTCTGGCGCATGAATTCCTCGCCGACCAGGGCGGCCGTGGTCGCGAAGTTGAGGCCGATGGCCTCGATCAGCGACGAATAGAAGTGGTTGCGATGGATCGAAAGACGGCGCGTGTCGGCCATCAGCCCGCCAACGCGTTCCGGGATCGCCGCGTCGCGGCCGGCATGGACGGCCTCGGCAAATGCGGTTTGCAGGTCAAGCAGCGCGGGCATTGCCGCCTGCCTTGCGGGAATTGGCCGCGTCGAGGAGGGCTGTGGCCTTGTCGGCCTCCGCCACCAGGACCGAGAGGTCGGGGACGGCACTGTCCCATTCGACCAGGGTCGGCACCGGCCCGTACTTTGCGAGAGTGTCGTGGTAGAGCGCCCAGACGACGTCGTCGACGGCACTGCCGTGGTCGTCGATCTTGACCGTCTCGCCCTCGCCGCCATCGTTTTCGGCATGGCCGGCGACATGGATCTGACCGACCCCCTGGTCGGGCAACTGGCGCAGATACTCGTGGGCGTCGAAGCCCAGGTTGTGGGCGCTGACCACGATGTTGTTGACGTCGAGCAGGAGACCGCAGCCGGTGCGGCGCATGATCTCCGCGATGAACTCCGGCTCCTCGAAGTCGCGCTCGTTCCAGGCGACGTAGCAGGAGGGGTTCTCGATCAGGATTTGCCGGCCGACGGCTTCCTGGAAGCGGTCGACGTTGCGGCAGACGATCTCCAGCGCCTCGGTCGTGGTCGGGACCGGCACCAGATCGTTGAGGAACATCGGCCCGCCCTTCGACCAGGACAGATGTTCGGACATCAGACCGGGTTCGATGATCGCGGCCAGGGCCGCGATGCGCGCCAGATGCTCTTCGTCCAGGCCATCGGCGGAGCCCAGCGACAGGCCGACGCCGTGGAGCGTCACCGGGTAGAGCTCACGCGCCTTTTCGAGCGCACGCAAGGGAGCGCCGCCCGCCATGTAGTTTTCGGTGTGCACTTCGAGCCAGCCGACATCCGGCCGGCGATCCACCACATCCCGCCGGTGCGGCGAGCGCAGCCCGATCCCGGCCTTGGAGGCCGGGATCGCTGCCGGGTGGCGAGACGGAAGCACCATCATCGCCCCCTTTCAGTCAGATGCGCGAAACGTCAGCGATCAGGAAGCCGGCTGGCCGGTCGAGGCGCCGACGATCTTGTCGCAGAGGCCGGCCGGCACGAACACCCAGGCGTCCTTCTGGCCGTCGACCTTCGAGGTGCCCTGGCACGACGAGGTGGCGGTCTGGCAGTCGTTCTGGCCAGCCTTGACGACACCGTAGCACTTCTCTTGGTCGGCGGCCTGCGCGACCTGGGTGTTGCCGGCGATGGCGGCGACGGCGGCAACAGCGGCGATGGCGCCAACGGCGGCGAGATTGCGGCGGTTCATGGTACTTCTCCTCTTCGCGGATGACCCGATCTCTTGTCGGTTCGATCGGTTGGGTCGGACGGTGATGCCGGCGGGCTTTAGCTTGCTGGTGCTCGGCACCCCCGACGAGGAGGATCATTCCGCCATCCGGCCGCTGATCGGAAATGCCCGTTTGGCACCCGATTTATACGGAGATCGTATGCAACCATTGCATATCCGCCAGCGAATGGACCGGTTGGAGGACTGCCTGCGCGCCGGGTACTTGCCATGCCCGATCGTCGGGCGGACACTTGCGGTCCTTGCCTGATTTCCGCTTCCCGGATGATCGCCAGATGCCCCGCGACACCGTCCATCTCAGCGCCCTGGCCGCCGCTGTTTTCAGCCTCACCGGCCTTGCCGCCATGCCCGTCGCCTTCGCAGCACCTGATCGGGCGGCCTATGACGACTGCCAGGCAAAGGTCTTCAGTGCCATCCGGCGCGGGCTTCTCGCCGATTTCGACATAGACCCCGACCCCGGTTTCACGGAAATGCGCGTCGGCCCGGTGTTCCATCAGCTCAACGACAGCGGCAAGGCCGATATGGCGCGCATCGTCAGCTGTTTCGCCACCCGCGGGGATCTGAGCGTCTTCCGCGACTTCTCGATCTACGACGGGGAAACCGGCGATCTCCTCGGCCATTACCGCAACGGGTCCTACATGCCGCTGGACCCGGCCTTGCTGCGCTAGAGCGTTTTCTTTCGGAGAACGCTTAAACTATTGACCTGACGCGCAAATCGCCGTCGCGGACTGATCCGGTCCGCGTCCTGTTTGCGCTAGACGTCGAGGTCCCGGACGAATCGCGCGTTGTTCTGGATGAACTGGTAGCGCGGTTCCGGTTTGCGGCCCATCAGTCGCTCGATCAGATCGGCAAGGCCTGCCGCGGCTTCCGATGTCTCGGGGTCATGCGCGCTTGGCACCGATACCCTCAGCAGCCGTCGCTTGGCCGGGTCCATCGTCGTGTCCTTGAGCTGGGCGGGCATCATCTCCCCCAGGCCCTTGAAGCGCGATACCTCGACCTTGCCGGAGCCCTTCTTGAGCTTGTCCAGAAGGGCGTCCTTCTCCGCGTCGTCCTGGGCGTAGAAGCCCTTCGCCCCTTGCGTGACGCGATAGAGCGGCGGCTGCGCGAGATAGAGCCGGCCGGCTTCGATGATCCCGCGCATTTCCAGGTAGAAGAACGTGATCAGGAGCGAGGCGATGTGCGCCCCGTCGACATCGG
The DNA here is from genome assembly GCA_964397055.1 of uncultured Rhodospirillaceae bacterium. GTDB lineage: Bacteria > Pseudomonadota > Alphaproteobacteria > CAYNIS01 > CAYNIS01 > CAYNIS01. The sequence continues at coordinate 5,959 of CAYNIS010000120.1, forward strand.
CGTCGGTCATGATGATCACGCGTTCGTAGCGCAACTTGCCGAGATCGAAGGTCCTGCCCGACCCGCAGCCGAGCGCCAATCGCAGCGTTTCCAGTTCCTTGTTCGCCTCGACCTTGTCGGCGCTGGCCGATGCGGCGTTGCGGACCTTGCCGCGCAAGGGAAGGATCGCCTGGGTTTCCCGGTTGCGGGCCTGCTTGGCGGAGCCGCCGGCCGAATCGCCCTCCACCAGGAAGATCTCGGTCCCGTCCGAAGTCTCGCGCGAACAATCGGCGAGCTTGCCGGGCAGGCGCAGGCGCCGGGTCGCGGATTTGCGCGCCAGGTCCTTCTGGTCGCGCCGCCGCTGGCGTTCCTCCGCCCGTTCGACGAAGGCCTCGACCAGGGACTTGGCTACGGCCGGGTCGGCCGCCAGCCAATGGTCGAACCGGTCCTTGATCGCGGCATCCACCAGCCGCGTCGCCTCCGCACTGGCGAGCCGTTCCTTGGTCTGGCCCTGGAATTGCGGATTGCTGAGGAAGACGGAGATGAGGACCGCGGCCCCGTTGAAGATGTCGTCGGCGGTCACCTGGGCGACGCGCTTTTCCCTGGCGAGCTCGCCATGGGCGCGGACGCCGCGCACCAGCGCCTGGCGCAGCCCCTGTTCGTGGGTGCCGCCCTGGGGCGTCGGGATCGTGTTGCAGTAGCTGTGGACGAAGCCGTCGCCGTCTTCCGGCCAGGCGATCGCCCATTCTACCCGGCCGCGGCCGTCGGCGAGCTGCGCTTCGCCCTCGAACGGTGTCGGCGACAGGCATTCGCGTTCGGTGAGCGCGGTGCCGAGGAAGTCGTTGAGGCCGCCGGGGAAGTGCAGGGTCGCGCTCGCCGGGACCTGATCTTCGTCCCGAATCAGCTCCGCGGCACAGCGCCATCGGATCTCCACGCCGCGGTAGAGATAGGCCTTCGACCTGGCTAGCCGGTAGAGCCGTTCCGGCTTCAGGCGGGCATCCGCGCCGAAGATGTCGGGATCCGGGTGGAAGGCCACCGTGGTGCCTCGGCGATTGGCAACCTCCCCGACAAGTTCGAGCGGGGAGGTCGCGTGGCCCCGGCTATAGGTCTGGCGCATCAGGCGTCGGTCGCGGGCGACCTCGACCGTCAGCAGGTCGGACAGTGCGTTGACGACGGAGATGCCGACCCCGTGCAGGCCGCCGGCGGTCTGGTAGACGCCATCCTTGAACTTGCCGCCCGAGTGGAGCGTGGTGAGGATGACCTCCAGCGCCGACTTGCCCGGGAATTTCGGATGCGGGTCGGTCGGAATGCCGCGACCGTTGTCGGAAACGGTCAGCGTGCCGTCGGCTTCCAGGTCGAACCCGATGCGGGTCGCATGCCCATGCACCGCCTCGTCCATCGCGTTGTCCAGGATCTCGGACGCGAGGTGGTGAAGCGCGCGCTCGTCCGTGCCGCCGATATACATGCCCGGGCGATGGCGCACGGGCTCCAGCCCTTCCAGCACCTCGATGTCGTTGGCGGTGTAGCTGGTGGACGGACGGTCGGCACCGTCGAGCAGGGATTGACCCTTGTCCGCGTCGGCTTCGGGGTCGATGCGCGCGGCGGTGGATTTCGATTTTGCCATGGGCGTGAGAATATACCGGAAACAACGGCCCACCAAGGCGGGCCTGGGGAAACGGGAAACAGGGACGCGCCCATGACCCTCGCCATCGAGCGGATCGACCATCTGGTGCTGACCGTCGCCGACCTAGCGGCCACCGTGACCTTCTACACGGATATCCTGGGCATGCGCCATCAGGTGCCGAAGGTCGGTCCCGAATTCGTCGCGTTCGGTCCGCACAAGATCAACCTGCACCAGCGCGGGCAGGAGTTCGAGCCCAAGTCGCAGACCCCGACACCCGGGTCCGGCGACCTCTGCTTCATCACCGCCCGGCCGATGGCGGAGGTGGTCGCCCATCTGGCGGAAAAGGGTGTCGGGATCGAGGTCGGGCCGGTCAAGCGCCTGGGTGCCCTCGGGCTCATGATGTCGGTCTACATTCGCGATCCCGACCGGAACCTGATCGAGATCGCGGTCTACGACCAGGCGTGAGGGGACCGGTCGATGCCGATCGTCTGCCCGGTCTGCAAGGGGCGGGGGCGCATCCGATCCAGCGTGCGGTTCGCCGACCGCGACAAGCTGGGAGCGGTGTGTCGCTATTGCGACGGCCGAGGTGAGGTGGACAGCCTGACAGACATCGATCCTGACGGCGCGGAGCGGGATGCCTTCGACCCGCGCCGGGTGAAGGGCGATCCGCGGCGCTGGTGGGCGGAAGGTGACAGGGCGTCCGCTGGCGGGTTTCGCAGCGGCGGCGGGCGCAGCCGGGCTCTGGTTCTGGCCTTCCTCGCCACCGCGCTCCTGATCGCCGGCGGCGCGGTCGTGGCCTCAGCCCTCTGAGGCGGTTTCGCCCAGGGTTTCCGCGTGGCGGACCGCACTCAGGCCGCCAAGCCCGATCATGATGCCGATCAGCGTGTTGTAGGGCGAACCGAAGCGCCCGCCGGACAGGCTGACCAGGATGATGGCACCGCCGAGGATGACACCGAGCGCGCCGGGGATCCGCTCCGCCCAGCGCTTGTCCGGGACGACCAGAAACAGCCCGTACATGACCACCCGGCCACCATCCAGGGGCAGGGCGGGCAACAGGTTGAAGACGGCGAACAGGAAGTTCAGTTGCCAGACGATGTCGACGACCGCGCCGGCATCGAGGCTGACCGCCCCGACGCCGTTGACGATCAGGAGATAGCCGACCAGCGCGATCACGAGGTTGGCAAGCGGCCCGGCGAGGGTCAGGGCGGCGAGCCCGGTCAGTGAGACGCCGCGCGTGTCGAGCCGAGCTTCGGCACCCAGGAAATGCATGTGGATGCCGAGCGGCCGACCGCCGAACAGCCGGCAGACGACGGCGTGCGCTGCCTCGTGCGCCAGGATCGACAGGGCAAGGCACAAGGCGGTCGCAAGGGCGATCAGCCAGACCGCCATTGCCACGCCACCGCCGGTTCCAGCCAGGACGCCCCAGCGCAGGATGTAGGTGACGAAGCCGACCAGGAGCAGCCAGCTGATGTCGACGGTCACCGGCACGCC
>CAYNIS010000121.1:0-9035 GCA_964397055.1 uncultured Rhodospirillaceae bacterium
AGCGCTCCAGGAGCCGGACCTCGTCGGGCGGGTAGCGTCGTTCGCTGAGGTGGCTGACGGAGAGGGCTCCGATGACCTCGTCGTTGGCCATGAGCGGCACCCCGATGGCGGACTCGGCTTTGAGGGCCTGGATGATCTCGGCCGGCACCTCGAGGGTGGACTGGCCGCCGTGGATGACCACCGGCTCACCCTGGCCCATCCGCTCCTGAAGAAGCGGCGGAACATCCACAGTGGTACCGGTAGGCATGGCCACGTCCCCGGCGGTCATGGCCAGTTCGCCGACATCAAGGTCAGCATCCGGCCTCTGGAGCGCGGCGAGGGGTTTCGCTTCGAGGACAAGGTGACCGGCGGGGCCGTACCGCGCCAGTTCATCCCGGCGGTGGAGGCCGGGGTGAGGGAGGCGATGGAAGCCGGCCCGCTCGGCTTCCCGGTCGTGGACTTCGCGGTCAGCCTCCATGACGGCCAGCACCATTCGGTCGACAGTTCGGAAATGGCGTTCAAGATCGCCGCCCGCCAGGCCATGGCGGACGGGCTCCCGGAATGCCAGCCGGTCCTCCTGGAACCGATCCACGAGGTCGCGATCGCCGTGCCCAACACCTTCACCAGCCGCGTCAATGCGGTGATCTCCGGCCGGCGCGGCCAGATCCTGGGCTTCGATGCGCGTTCCGGCTGGAAGGGCTGGGACGAGGTCAGGGCGCTGATGCCGGAAGCCTCGCTCGCCGACCTGATCATCGAACTGCGCTCGCTGACCCAGGGGCTCGCGACGTTCGAGGCGAAACTCGACCACTATCAGGAGCTTTATGGCCGCGAGGCCGACGAGGTGGTGGCCGAACGCAAGCGTCAGCTGGCGGGGTGAAGCCCGGGATCGGACATCGCGGTCAGGGCGCGCCTGGTCATCAGCGCCATCAGGTACGCCGATGACGTAAAGATGCCCGGGCCCCACAGCAGCATGCCGGTGAGGTGGAGCCTGCGGGATCCCTCCAGGCGCAGGGTCGGCAGATCGACCGCCGCCCCCAGACCGCCGGCGTCGGGCTTCATCAGGCCGCGCGCGACGAGGTTGCGGATCAGCGCCGGCTGGTACTGGCTGGTGACATCCCGGTCGACCCGATGGGTGGTATCGACCACGACCGTCGCCCGATCCGTCCCGAAGTCGTGCGGCACCAGGATCTGGTGGCGGTCGACGGTTGGTGCCCCGGCCCCGGTCAGGACCGCCAGCCGTCCCGCACGCATCAGCGCCAGCAGCTTCTCGCCCGTCGGGATCGGCGCCGGTGCGGCATGGGTCAGCGTCGCGGTCTCGAACTCCCTCCGGTAGCGCGCCTGTTCGGCGGGCTTCAGCGCGCCCGCGCCGAAGGCGTCCCAGATGTCGACCTGGGCATCGGCGAACAGGTCGACCAGGAAATTGCGGCCCTCTCGGGCGGCGGCGATGTCGCCTGCCAGTATGTCGGCGGCGCGGGTCGTCACATGGTCTGTGCCGGTACAGCCGCGATAGGGTGCGGCGACGCGGTCCGGATCGATTGTGATGCCATGCGCCTCCGCCTCCCGGGTGATCAGGGACGCGACGTCCTCCAATGTCAGCCCGCCCAGTTCGGCTGCCCTGGCCGTCAAGCGGTCGCGTGTCAGATGCCTGCGCGCCAGCGGCATCCGCTCCCGGCTTTGCAGCTTCTTCAGCCGCCCGGAGCGGGAAGCGAGCAGAACCTGCCGCCGGTTGGGTCCGCCTTCGAACACCAGCTGGCCCGCACCGTCGCGCCGGAAGCGGCAGCCGGTCGTGGGGGAGAACAGCCGGTTGACGACATCATAGGCGGAGAGGGAGGCGCCGAGGATGTGCACCCGCGCGTCGAGCGGCAGGTCGTCCAGGGCGTCTGTCGAGACATGGTCGGCGATGTAGCGCGTGCCCGGTGGCACCTGATCCAAGGCCGGCGGGGCGGGCGGGCATCGCCCGAGGGCGAGGAGGGCGGCATCCGCCGTGACCCGGCTGCCGCCCGAGGTGAGCGTGACCGTCCCGTCATCAGCTTCCTCGATGTCGGTGACGCGGTCGCGCACAAGGCGAACCCGGATGCCCTTGATCGCGGCCATGGTCATGGCCGTCCGGATCACGTCCTGAAGGAACCCGCCGTAGACGGCGCGGGGCAGATGGCCCTTCGGGTCGATCTCGTCCGGGACGGAGGCGCCGGCGACATCGGGCCGGGTCGCCAGCCAGTCGATGAACGCCCGCCGGTTTTCCGGCGTCAGGCACATGGTGTCGGTGGTGTTGTTGATCAGGTAGTCCGGGCACTCGTCGGGCCGGTAGGGGTAACCGGGGCCGAAGGCATGGCTCGCTTCGAACACGGTGATTTCCGATACCGGCCAGCGCTCTACCAACTGGTATAGGGCGGAGGTGCCGGCGAAGCCGCACCCGACGACAGCCACGTGGTTGGGTTGCCTATGCGCGCCGGTCATGTGCGCGCCGGTCATGTGCGTGCCGGTCATGGGGGCTCGGTTCTTTCGGCCGTCGCCCGGCCGCCACGATCGTGGGTCTTGCACATGTGTCTAAACACTGTCGCGGGAGATCGGACGATGGAACTCAAGGCACTCGAATGGGGCAACGGCATCGGCCTTCTCCTCGGCAAGCAGGCGCGCGACCTCCCCCGCGGCGTTGAGGAGAATGACACGCTCTACCTCACCAAGTCGCCCGATGGCTCGCGGATCACGCCGTAGAGCCCCGAATTCGCCCGACGGATGGCTTCGGCGCGGGAAATCATGAAGCGGAGACGTGACGTCCTGAGAGTGCTCGCGAAATGACCGGGCCGACGTGGATGTTGCCCGTTCCAGCCGGACGGAATCGGCCCGGCGGTTCGGAAAATGCTCCCATTCAATTGGTTGGCGCGCGTTCCGAACCGCGATCTGGGTCCACATCGCTGGAACACGCGCTAGTCGATCGGGTAGCCGCGTGCGTCGAAGCGCCGGCCGGCGAAGGCGAAGCCATAGGCGGTGGTGTCCGGCCGGTTGGGCGGGCGAAAGCCCCAGCGGCCGTCTTCGTCGAAGCGCAGCACCTCCGACATCGTCACGAAGTCGAGCTTCCAGGCCCCACCCTCGAGCGCCAGGAAATAGGGGTTGCAGTCGGCCATGCCGCGCGGGCCGAGGATGACCGCGCGATCGACCTCCATAACCACCTCGCCATAGCCGCAATCCCGGATCGATCGGGCCTCGTTCGCCATCTGTGTGACACTGCGCGGCCAGGTGTTGAAGAAGGCCACCGTGCCGACGGTGTAGAGGCTCATGTCGTCGAGATCGCCGGCGTCCAGCAGGGAGAGATAGGCGGCAAGCGTGGCGCGCGGGGGAATGTCCGTCGACTGGGCTGCGGCCGGGGCCGCCGCGGTGAGACAGAGGGCAAGGGTACGCGCAAACCGGTTCAGCATCACTCAATCTCCCCTCGCGAACTGGGCCACCCCTGGATCAACGCGCCCCGGCGTGGATCGTTTCCCCGTCGAGGCTCAGGATCGGCCGGTAGAGGTCCGGGCGGCGATCGCGGAACACCCCCCATTCGTCGCGATAGCGCCGGGCTGCGGCGAGGTCCAGCGTCGCGGTCACCACGGCCTCCTCCGACCGTCCGGCTTCCCCGACGATCGCACCCAGGTGGTCGGTGACGAAGGACGAGCCGTAGAAGGTCAGTGACACCCCGCCCGCGCTCTCGACGCCAATCCGGTTCGATGCGACCACCGGCACCATGTTGGCGGCCGCATGGCCCTGCATGGTGCGGCGCCAATGGTCCCGGCTGTCGAGACCGGTGTCATGGGGTTCCGAGCCGATCGCGGTCGGATAGAGGAGGAGGTCGGCACCCTTCAGTGCCAGAATGCGGGCGGGTTCCGGGAACCACTGGTCCCAGCAGACCAGGGCGCCGACGCGGCCCACCGCGGTCTTCCAGACCGGGAAGCCGGTATCCCCGCCGTTGAAATAGAACTTCTCGTGATAGCCCGGGCCGTCCGGGATATGGGCCTTCCGGTAAATGCCGAGGAGCGTGCCGTCGGCGTCGATCATCGCCAGGCTGTTGTACCGAGCGGTATTGTGCTGCTCGTAGAAGCTGACCGGCAACACGATGTCGAGTTCGCGCGCCAGAGCGGTGAACCGGGTGACGGCCGGGTTCTCCGCCAGCGACGTGGCCCGTCCCCGTTCGGCCGGGTCCACCCGCTTGGGGAAATACGGCCCCTCGAACAGTTCCTGGATCAGGACGAGCCGAGCCCCGGCCGCGGCCGCCGTGCGGACCAGCCGTTCGGCGGCGTCGATGTTCGAAGCGCGGTCGTCGCCGCAGGCCATCTGGGTCGCGGCCACCGTCACCTGCATCAACTTTCCCCCTGGAGCGTTCTCTTTCCGAACAAGACTCACCTGGTTGGCGCGCATTCCGAACCGCGATGTGGGTCCACGTCGCTGGGACACGCTCAAACTATTGAACCGACGCGCAAATCGTCGTCGCGGACTGATCCGGTCCGCCCGGGATTTGCGCTTGTGTGATGATCGGGAAGGTCGATCGCTCTATCCGCAAGTCGGGTGCGACCTTCTTGATCTGAATCACACTAGCAACCCATTGAATCTGGTGTCCTTCTCGATTCCGAAGTTCGCAAGCGCGCGGGTCACGCCCTGGCAGCGACCTTCGGTATCAGGACACGAGCAGTCCTCCCGACAGCAGAAATCGTCGGGCCGCATGATCCATGCAAGACCGAGTGGCGTAAGTTGACAGTGTCAACCTACACTGCGGCTGAATGGCCCATCCCCTCGATCCGGAGCCCCGCCGATGCGCACACCGACATCCGTCCTCTCAGGCCTTCTCGGCACCCTTCTCCTCTCGATTTCGGCCGCTGCGGCCGGTGAGGTCGTCGTCACCGTGTCCGGCGCCGACAGCACGCAGGGGCGCGTCGGCTGCGCCCTCTTCGCGGCCGACAACGCGGAGGCTTTTCCGGTCGGTCGCCTCGGCACCATGCTCGCTCAAGAGCCGGCCACGGGCGGTCCGATCACCTGCCGCTTCGAGGGGCTGGCCGCCGGCACCTATGCCGTGGCAGCGAGCCATGACGAGAACGATAACGGCGAGACCGACACCAACTTCCTCGGCATCCCGCGGGAAAAGTGGGGTGTGTCGAACAATGTCCGCCCCACCATGCGGGCACCGCGCTTCGAGGAAGCGGCGTTCGACCTGGCGCAGGGCGAAAGCCTGACACTCGCGATCGAGCTCGACTGATGGCGGCGGCGTCGATGCAGGACCGCTACGGTCCCTGGGCTGTCGTCACCGGTGCGTCCGACGGCATCGGCCTCGAAAGTGCGAGGGCGGCAGCCGCCGCCGGCCTGAACCTGGCGCTGGTCGCCCGGCGCAAGCCGGAACTCGACCGGCTTGCCGCCGAGTTGGAGAAGGAGCACGGCATCGAGACCCGGGTGATACCGGCCGACCTCGCCGAACCGGAAGGTGTCGGCGCCGTTCTCGGCCAGACACTCGGGCTCGATGTCGGGCTGGTCATCGCCGCCGCCGGCTTCGGCACATCCGGTCCCTTCGTGGCGGCCGACATCGACACCGAAGCCGACATGATCGCGGTCAATTGCACCGCCCCCATGGTCCTGGCGCACAGCTTCGGCCGGCGCATGGTTTCCCGGGGGTCGGGAGGCATCGTCCTGTTCAGCTCGATCGTGGCCTTCCAGGGGGTTGCCCGCGCCGCCAACTATGCCGCGACCAAGGCCTTCATCCAGACCCTGGCGGAGGGGCTGCGCATGGAGCTTGGGGCACATGGGGTGGACGTCCTGTCGGTTGCCCCCGGGCCGGTGGCCAGCGGCTTCGCCGAGCGGGCGGACATGCGCCTCGGCCAACCGATGCGGGCAAGGGGTGTGGCGCGCACGATCCTGCCGGCTTTGGGCCGGCGCACCACGATCCGCCCCGGTTTCATGTCGAAGTTCCTGGGCCTGTCGCTCGGCAGCTTGCCGCGCGCCTTTCGAATGCGGATCATGGCGTCGGTGATGGCGGGGATGACAAGGCATCAGGATGCCGGCAGCGCGCGAGCGGCCACGGGATCTGCGTGAAGCTTCTGCGCGCGAAGCGCAGGACATCGTCGATGACAGCGGGATCGAAGCGCTCAGCCTGCGCGAAGTGGCGCGCCGGCTGGGGGTTTCGCATCAGGCGCCGTACAAGCATTTCCCGACCCGCGACCATCTGCTGGCGGAGGTCGTCGCCCGCGGCTACCGGGAATTCGCCGAGCATCTCGACGCGCGGTCCCGGGCCGTCGATCCGGCAAGCGGGCTGGAGGCGATGGGGCGCGCCTACATCGACTTCGCGGCGACCCATCCCGGACGCTACCGCCTGTTGTTCGGCACACCGCTTCCGGATCCGGCCGACCATCCGCGCATGATGGCCGAGGCCCGCCATGCCTTCGGCCTGCTGGCGAGCGGCATTGCCGCCCTGCCGGGGGCGCGGCGATCGCGCGAGCGGATCGACCACGACGCGATTTTCATCTGGTCGGCTCTCCATGGTCTCGCCAGCCTCACCGCCACTTCCGCCTTCGCGACGGTCGAACTGCCGCGCGCGCGCCTGGACCATGCGCTGGAGGAGGTCCTGGCGCGGATCGGCGTCGTGCTCGGCAAGCCGTCCGGGGTTGCACCTGAACTGCCGCCTGTGTCACCCCCCAACGCCCGGCGTGGACCGGACGATGATGGGTAACAGCAGGGAAAACCGGCATGACCGCCATGCGTCTTGGAGTGATCGGCTTCGGCATCATGGGAGAGCGGCTGACGCGCGCCGCCCTGGACCACGACCCCGCGGTCGTGGAGATCGCCGGGGTCTGGGACCCCTCCGCCGCGGCTGGCGGGAGGATCGCCGCGGCGGGTGTGCCGGCCCTGGATGATCCCGCGGCGGTGATCGCCGCGGCGGACTGTGTCTACATCGCGTCGCCGCCGGCGACCCATCTCGGCCACGCCCGCGCCGCAATGGCCGCCGGCAAGGCGGTGTTCACCGAAAAGCCGCTGTCGGTCGATCTCGAAGACTCGCGCGCCTTCGCGGCGGAGGTCGCGGCCGGCGGGCACCGGGCGGCGGTCAACTACATCTTCGCCTCGTCCTTTGCCGTCGACCAACTGAAGGCCTGGATGGCGGAGGGTATCGTCGGGACGCCCAGGCGCCTGGTGATCGAGACGGCGTTCAAGACCTGGCCGCGCGACTGGCAGGCCGACGCCGCCGAATGGCTGTCCCGCCGGGCCGAGGGCGGGTTCACCCGCGAGGTGGTTTCGCACTTTCTGTTCCTGACCCAGCGGCTGATCGGCCCAATGGCGCTCGACCAGGCCGTTGTCGGCTGGGCACCCGATGACCTGGCGGAGGTCGCCATCGATGTCGAACTGATTGCCGCCGGCGTTAAGGTTCGTCTCGGCGGCGGCGTCGGCAGCATCGCCCAGGCCGACCACAACCGCTGGCAGCTGGAGGGCGATGCAGGTGCCATCCGCCTGGTCGACTGGGGCATCGCCGAAAGATTGAATGCCGAAGGCACATGGCAGCCTCCCGCGGGTGTTGAGGCCCACGACAAGACCCGCCCGTTGGTGCTGAAGCGGCAGATCGACAAGCTGGCCGCACTGACCCGCGGAGCGCCCCATGATCTTGCAACCGTCGGGGAGGCTTTGGCGGTGCAGGAGATCGTTGAGGCGATACTACGTGGGTGACCGTAACTGTTACGAATTTTTAACCAGTGTGTGTGTCAAAATAGGAAGACGATTAACCAAGTCATACGGCTGTAATAATCAGAATCCAGAATGACAGCCGGAGTTGGTGGAGGAAGTGAGAAGGGGTTTGTGATCTGCCCCGACGGTCGCCGCGTACACCGCGTGCGGCCGGGATTGAAGGAAGTGCCTGATGACCGATACCATCCGCCTTGCCATCGTAATCATGGTTTTGAGCGCGCTCGGCGTGCTCTCCCTCGCAGCACCGGGAACCGGCCTTTTCCGTCCTGCCGCCAGCACCGACTCGGGTGACACCACGCCCATTGTGGTGGAAACCGCAAAGGGCAAGGTGGTTGCGTCGCACCGTGGTGTTCCCGGTGCGTTCGAAGCGTCGACACGCCCCCTGGCCGCGCCGATTTCCCTCATCGACTGACCGGTTGCGGCCGCACCCCGGAAGCGGGGTGTTGCCGCGCGTCGGTCTGCACGTCAGCGGGGAATGTTGAGCGCGGATCGCAGCTCGCTGTAGAACTGGCAGGCCTTTGCCGGGTCGGAGGCGATGAGGCTGCCGGCGGACGTCAGCTTCTCGCTGATTTCCGCGATCTTGGCGAGGTTCTCCGCCGTGGGGTTCGCTGAGAGTTCCTGGATGCGCTGCTGGAACACCGGCGAAATCGCCAGCACCTCTTCTTGAGGATTGCAGTTCTGTGCCGCCGCCGGGCCGGCGGTCGCCAAAATCAGGGCGGCGGCGACCGGGAACAACGTGAAGCGAAGCGACATCGGGGTTTCCTCGGGCTGGTCGGATGAGCGGCCGGCGCGCTGACCGCCGCGAGCCCGTAAACTAGCCCATCGGCGCCCTGTCGCACAGACAGGTGTGCGGGCGATAACTAGCGTACGCACAAAACACATGAAAAAAGTCGACTTCGTATGTAAGATCGGTGCGGTGCCCCGGGCGCCTGGATAAGACCGCCCCGGTTTGACCGTCGAGCCGAATGAATAGGAGATGCGTGAACACAATGAGCCAGCATGGAAAACGGAACAAAACAAGATCAACCTGGCACCTGTCATCGCCGCCACCGTCCGTAGGAAGGTCCACAAATCGCCATGAACCGCAGACGGGACGTTCTGGTCGTACGATGTCCGGTGAAAGAGGCATCGCGTCCCCTGTGGGCGCCGAGCCGGCGGCGGCCAAGCGACGGCATAAGCTGAACGCCGAGCCTAAGACGGCACCTCCCCGACAGGCGCTGGTCGCTGCGTTGCAGCGGCCCAAAGACCGGACGCGGGACACCATCCTGAAGCGTTTGGAGGCCGATACCGGCATCCGCGGGTTGGTCGCAGACCGCCGCGCGCGCGACGAAGCGCGTGCGGATCGGGCGATCCGGAGTGACTCC
>CAYNIS010000122.1:0-8870 GCA_964397055.1 uncultured Rhodospirillaceae bacterium
GACGGATCGGGATCACCAGCGATGCCGGTGCCGCCGTCGCCGGCGCGGACTGCGTGGTCACCGACACCTGGGTCTCGATGGGCTCCGGCGAGGTCGGCTCTCGCCACAATCTCCTGACCCCCTACCGCGTCGATGAAGCGCTGATGGCGAAGGCCGCCCCCGATGCCATTTTCATGCATTGCCTGCCCGCCCACCGGGGCGAGGAGGTGACGGCGGGGGTCATCGACGGCCCGCAGTCGGTGGTCTGGGACGAGGCGGAAAACCGCCTGCACAGCCAGAAGGCGATCCTGACCTGGTGCCTGGGGGCCTGACCCGGTTCTCCCGGCGATTTCGCGGCAACCGAGAGAGGGGGTGCCGATGCAGCTCAGCGCCGGAATACCCGACCGCCTGGCGCGGGACGTCGTCCAGCCGTTCCAGTTGGAACACGGCCGGTTCCGCGGCCGGGCCGTGCGGCTCGGCCCGGCACTCGACCGCATTCTGGGCGCGCACGACTACCCGCGTCCGATCGCCAATCTCCTGGCGGAAGCGCTGGTGCACACGGTGCTCCTGTCGGCGATGTTGAAATACGACGGCATCTTCACCTTCCAGATCAAGGGCAACGGCGCCGTCAGCCTCCTCATCTGCGACATCACGACGGCCGGCGACCTGCGCGGCTATGTCCAGTACGACCCCGATCTGATCGCCCAGTTGAGCGACGTCGTCGACGAAGCGCCGGGCATCGCCGCCCGGTCCCTGCTCGGCGAAGGCTATCTCGCCTTCACCGTCGACCAGGGCGTCGATACCGATCGCTACCAGGGCATCGTCGAGTTGTCGGGCACGACGCTGACGGAGGCCGTGCAGCATTATTTCCGACAGTCCGAGCAGATCGTGACCGGCATCCGGCTGGCCGTCGACCGGCGAGCCGACGGCTGGCAGGCCGGGGCGATCATGCTGCAGCGGTTGCCCGAACAGATGGCCGAGGCGGCCGTCGGTTCCGCGGTCGAGGACGACTGGCGGCGCGACATGCTGCTTCTCGACACCTGCACGGATGTCGAGCTGTTGGATCCGGCGCTCGATATTCGCAGTGTCCTTTATCGGCTCTTCCACGAGGACGGTGTGCGGGTCTTCGACCCGACCGAAATCCGCCGCGGATGCCGCTGCACGGTCGACCGGATCGAGCGCATGCTGGCGTCGCTTCCGGTACAGAGCCTGGACGAGTTGAAGGTCGACGGCGTCATCAGCGTGACCTGCGAGTTCTGCAACCAGTCCTACGTCTTCAACGACCGGGCGATCAGCCGGCTTCAAGAACTGGCGGGAGGCCACGAGCATGGCAACGATGCGACATGACCGACGGCGCCGGCCCGACCGGAGCCGCAGCACGATGGCGTGTTTGACCGGCGCACTTCTGGTGGTGCTGGGGCTGGCCGCGTGCACCAACCCGCCGCCGCCGCCGGAGTTGCCGGAGATTACCAGCGACCACCGGGAACGGTTCAGGCTCGACGTCGCGGACGTCCAGGTGCTCGACCGGTACATCCCGCCGCTGGTGGCGCCGCATGTCGAACACCTGATGCCGGTTCCGCCCTACACCGCGGCCGTGCGGTGGGGTGAACGTCGGTTCGAGGCGGCCGGCCTGACCGGCGAGTTGCGCATCATCATCACCGATGCGGAGGTGATCGAGGAGCGGATGGCGCAGAGCCAGGGGCTTTCAGGCCTGTTCGTGCGCGAACCGAGCGAGCGCTATCTGGCGCGCCTGGATGTTGAGATCCGGCCAATCTCGCCGGGTCAACCGACCGACGTCATCACGATCCGGGTCGAACGGGAAACCTCCGCCATGGAGGATACCACGGTCGCCCAGCGCGAATTCATGTGGGTCGAGATGATCGAGGCGATGATCAACGACCTGGATCAGGCGGCGATCAGCCGCCTGCGCCAGCAGAAACCCGAACTCTTCATCGAATAGGGTGTTGTATGGCCGGGGCGGGCGCCAGCCCTACCCGCCCTGCAGCATCGACAGGAACTCGCGGCGCGTGTCCGGGTTGTCGCGGAACACGCCGAGCATCCGACTGGTCACCATCTTGACGCCCGGCTTGTGAACGCCCCGGGTCGTCATGCACTGGTGCTCGGCTTCGATCACCACGGCGACGCCAAGCGGCTGCAGAACCTCTTCCAGGGTATTCGCGATCTGGGCGGTCACCTTCTCCTGGATGGTCATCCGCTTGGCGTAGACCTCGACCACGCGCGCCAGCTTGGAGATGCCGACCACCCGATGATGGGGCATGTAGGCGACGCTCACGACCCCGATGATCGGGACGATGTGGTGTTCGCAATAGGACTCGAAGCGGATGTTCCGCAGCATGACCATCTCGTCATAACCGTCGGTCTCCTCGAACGTCTTGGTGAGGATTTCGACGGGATCGATGTGGTAGCCGGCAAAGAACTCGTCATAGCTCCGCACCACCCGGTCGGGCGTGCCCAAAAGTCCCTCGCGCGTCGGGTCGTCGCCGGCCCATCGAATCAGCGTCCGCACCGCCTCTTCGGCTTCCGCTCGGCTCGGACGGCCGGCCCGGGTGCCGCCGGAAGCGGCCGCATCGTCGGGGCTCCCAGCCTTGGTCGTATTATCATCAAGCGGTGACACGGGCTTCGACCTTCCTTTGCTCCAGGATCACGCACGCGCGTCGCACCCACCGTGGCATGCACCCGCGGGAGTTTGAAACGCCAATCAGCAGATGAGCGCCGACCGAAGTCTCAAGTTGGCGCCCATTGTCGGGGGTCCCAGGGCTCAACCCCAGGCCGCAACCGGCCGGCCCGCGATCGGCCCGACCTCAATTGAACTGTGTCGGAAAGTGGGGGCTGTCCAGTGAGAAGGCCGGAATTGCGACATCGAAATCGCCGCCGGCTTCGTCGACCATGCCGTAGCTGCCGGCCATGAACCCCGTCGGCGTCGAAAGCGGCGCGCCGGAGGTGTACTCGAACGATTCCCCCGGTTTCAGCACCGGCTGCTCGCCGACCACGCCGGGCCCGCGCACCTCTTGGGTGCGACCATTGGCGTCGGTAATGCGCCAATGGCGGGTCATCAGCTGGACGACGCGATCGCCGCGGTTCTCGATGCGGACATGATAGGCCCAGACGAAGCGGCTGCCGTCGGGGTCCGACTGGTCCTCGAGAAAATGCGGTTCGACCGAGATCGCGATACCGTCGGTCACCGCTTCATACATTGACGTGCCCCAGTTCCCCGCCCGCCGCCCCCAACGGGCGCGCAGGCTCCACAGCTCAGCGGAAGGTGATCTCGACCCGGCGATTGGCCGGCTCGCGCACGCCGTCGCGCGTGGCGACGAGGGGCTGCGATTCACCCTGGGCCTCGACCGTCATGACAGCCATCGGGATGCCCCGGGCGGCGAGGGCCTGGCGCACGGACTCGACCCGGCGCAGCGACAGCCGCTCATTGTAAGCCACACTGCCCGACCGATCGGCGTGACCGACCAGCGACAGGGTCATCAACTGGCGCACCGCCATCTCGCCGGCGACGGTCTCCAGAACGTCGAACCCGGTCGGCGTGATCTGGTCGCTGTCGAAGTCGAAGAACACCAGGAAGGTCGCGTTCTCCATCGGCGGCGGCCCGGCCGGCGGCAGTTCCGGCATCGCGGAGGTGTCGAATTCCGGCTCCGGCGGCGGCGGCGGCTGCATCCGTTCTTCGACCAGGGCCATCGCTTCCATGAACGCGGTGCGGCACGTATCGATGTCCGCACTCTCGAAGTTCTCTTCCTGCTGCTCGATCCAGCAGTCGAAGCGCGCCTGGGCGACGGCGGTTTCCTCCGGCGCGGTCTCCCGCGCCCCCTCGTCGATCGCCAGCATCAGACGGGCCCGGGCAGCGGCGAGTTCGGCGCGCTTGCCCTCCGGCAGGCGCCAGGCCGCCAGCTCTTCAGGCAAAACGGCATCGCCGCGGGCGGCTTCCAGGCCCTTGCGCGCGAAATGCTCGGCATCGAAGAAATCGAACATCTCGTTCCGCTCGAACAGCGCGAAATCGAGATACTCGGCGGTCAGCCGCTTGGTGAACGCGGAGCCGATCGGCGTCGTATTGGCAAGCTCCTCGACCAGTCCGCCTGTCAGGAACGCGCAACCACTGAGTGAGACGGTGAGCGCAAGCACTTGTCCGAAACGGGCCAGTTTCATCGCTTCCCCCATCGACGCCGTCGCTGTCCTGTCGGCGATCCGGCGGGGCGGGCGCCCGCCAGGGCGAGGCCGACCCAACTCAACCGCTGCCACCCGATTTCCCCAATCGGCGGGCACCGCTTACCCGGAACGCTGGTCGAGGCGCGTTTTAGACGGTTTCCTCGGGGTCCACCAGAGCGCTTTCGGCACGAACGCCCCCCGAATGAGCCAAGCTTTGCGTCGATTGTTGCGTTCCTGCCGCAGCATCGCCGCCGACCGCGGTTTCAGCGAGTTGCGCATCGTCGAGCGCCAGCACCCGATCGCCGGTGGCGGCGGCGTCCATTGGGTCGTGGGTGACCAGCAGGGTCGGCAGGTGGAAGGAACGGGCATGGTCGAAGACGAAGGCCCGAAACCGCGCGCGCAGGTCGCTGTCCAGCCGCGAGAACGGCTCATCAAGCAGGAGGGCGAGGGGCTCCGCGATCAGCGCCCGCATCAGGGCCACGCGGGCACGCTGGCCGCCCGACAGCGTCATCGGATCGCGTTCGCCGAAACCGTCGAGCTCTGCCTCCGCCAGGGCGGCGGCCACCCGGGCACGGCGATCGGCGCCGCGATAGCGTTGCGGCAGGCCGAAGGCGAGGTTCCCGGCGACCGAGAGGTGCGGGAACAGGAGATCGTCCTGATAGAGGATGCCGACCCGGCGCCGTTCCGGCTGAAGGGCGGTGATGTCCCGATCGCCCAGCAGGACCCGCCCCGACGCCATGATGCCAGGGTCCAGGGTGCCGCAGATGAAACCGAGCAGGCTGGACTTGCCGGCCCCTGACGGCCCCATCAGCGTCACGATCTCCCCCGGGGCGACGTCGAGCGACAGATCGTCGACCAGGACTGTCGACCCGATCCACAGCCGCACACGCTCCAGGCACAGGGTCTGCGGGCCGGTCACGCGCGAAGACCCCGCCGATCGCGATAGAGCCAGGCCGGCAGCGCCATCGCGATGGCGAAGCCGGCCAGCGGCAGGAGCGCCTGGACAAAGGCGTAGACACCGATCACGCGCCGGTCGCCGGACGCGGCCAGTGCCACCGCCTCGGTCGTCAGGGTCGGCAGCCGGCCGGCGCCGGCGAACAGCGTCGGCAGGTAGAGCGCCACACTGACGGCGAAGCCGATCGCGGCGGCGAACAGGATCGGCCGCAGCAGCATCGGCAGCCGCACGGCGACCATCACGCGCCAGGGTGTCGCGCCGAGCATGCGGGCGGAGCGGGCATAGCGCTCGTCGAGGGCACGATACGGGTCGCTCAAGGTGAGGAAGACATAGGGCAGCACGAACACCAGATGGGCCCAGACGACCGCGACCCAAGTGCCGTCGAGACGCATCAGGACCAGAAGCACCTGAATGCCGAACAGGAATGCCACTTCCGGCACCAGGAGCGGCAGATAGAGCAGCCATTGCGCGCGACGTGCCCGTGCGCCGATCGAGCGCTCGTGCTCGAGGCAGCCGATCGTCAGGACCAGGGCGACAGCGGCGGCAAGCCCGCCGATCACCAGCGTGTTGTGGAACGGATCGGCGATCATGCCGCCGGCGCGCTGCCAGTTGCCGAGCGTCCACGAAGCCGGCAACGCGTCGGGGAACCGCCAGCGGAACGCCAGCGACCACAGGCCGAGGACGACCAGGCTGCCGAGGGTGAGGACCCCGCCGACCACGACCGCGGCCAGCACCAGGCATCGGGCGAGGACACCGCTGCCGCCGCGCCCGCCGGCTTCGAGCCAGTGGCGGCTGGCCCGCGCCACGACGATCTCCGCCAGGCGCCACGCGCCGACCGTGCCGGCCACCAGCACCATCTGTGTCACCGCCGCCGCGGCCGCCAGGAACAGCATGTCGAGATCGGGGTCGCGCGCCCAGCGCACCACCAGGACCGGCAGTGTCGGCGGGGTCCGTGGCCCCAGGATCAAGGCCATGTCGACGACCGAGAGCGCGTAGGCCAGGGCTGCATAGAGCGGCAGGCGGATTTGCCGGTAGACGGCCGGCAACACCACCTTCGCCCAGGCGGTCACCGGGCCGTAGCCGAGCGTGCGGGCAACGCCGAGGCGATGGCCGACCCGCGCCTGGCCGAGCGCCGCCACGACCAGCAGCAACAGGAACGGGGTTTCCTTCAGCACCAGGGCCAGGGTCAGGGCCAGACCGTTGGGATCGTTGACCAGCGCGAGGTCGGGCGGGCGCTCCCAACCGCTCAAACCCGGGGAAACCAAGCGGGCAAGCCAGCCCGACGGCGCGATGACGAACGCAAGGCCGATCGCCAGCGCGGCATGCGGCACCGCCAGGACCGGTGCCAGGCCTCGGCGGACGCCGGCGAACCACGCCGTCCCCTGGAGAGCCGCCGCGATGCCAAGTGCCAGCGCCAGGGAGATGGCGGTCGCGGCGATCCCGATCCCCAGGGTGAGGCGGATCGCCCCCGGGACTGCCGGTTCCGCCCACAACCGTTGCCAGGGCGCCAGGGTTACCCCTGCCCCACCCAGAGCCGGCAGGTATCCGACCGCCGGCAGCAGGGTTGCGGCGACACCGATCAGGACGGGGCCGAGAAACAGGAGCAGCGTGACCGCCGGAAACAGCGCCAGCGCCCGATCCGATCCACCGCCCGCCCTGG
Organism: uncultured Rhodospirillaceae bacterium; assembly: GCA_964397055.1. Lineage (GTDB taxonomy): Bacteria > Pseudomonadota > Alphaproteobacteria > CAYNIS01 > CAYNIS01 > CAYNIS01. The sequence goes on from CAYNIS010000122.1 coordinate 6,765, forward strand.
TCGCAACGGCGGGCACGCTCATGCCTGCGCCCTCAGCCGGCCAAATCTACGGCCCGTGGACGGGCAGGCCGCCCCCGATACTGCTTGTCGATGGCAGCCGCACCATGCTACCCGCGACGTATGATCTGTAGCCGACCATACCGGTCCGCGGCGAACCGGCTGCGACGACGACGTAGATGTCCGTCGGCTTTGCCGGCGGCTCATGTCTCGCGCTAGGGCGTGTTCCAGCGGCGTGAAACCACGTCGCGGTTCAGAACCCGCGCCAAGCTGTTGATGATGGGCATTTTCCGAACCGCCGGACCGGCTTTGTCCGGCTGGAAAATTCCCAGAGGGCCGGGAGGTCGGCCATCCGGATTTCCGGTGGCCATGCGCAAGAGGTTGGTTGGGCAGCGCCGCTAGAGCATTTTCCAGCCGGACTGGGTCAGTCTGGCGGTCTGGAAAACACTCGAACTCTTCAATCGACGCGCAAATCGTCGTCGCGGACTGTTCTGGTCCGTGTCCGTTCTGCGCTAGAGGCCGCCTCCACCGTTGCAATCCGCCCGGCTCAGCCCTTCCCGGACCGGATCGTCTACCACCCATGCAGATCGCCCTCGAAACTCCGTCTGATCTACCCGCCGTCGAACGGCTTCTCGATCACGCATTCGGCCCCGACCGCGCCGCACGGCCGGTCTACCGGCTGCGCGAGGGCCTGACACCGCACCAGGATTTGTGCTTCGTCTTGCGCATCGGCAATCACGTTGCCGCCAGCATCCGCTTCTGGCCGATCCTCGCCGGGACCGCCGGTCGCGCCCTGCTACTCGGCCCGATCGCCGTGGAACCCACCGACCAGGGGCGCGGGTTCGGATCGCTGATGATCCACCATGGCCTCGCTGCGGCCAAGGCGGCCGGCCACGGCGGCGTCCTCCTGATCGGTGACGCCCCGTACTATGGCCGCTTCGGCTTCTCGGCCCACCTGACCGAGTGCCTGGTGTTGCCGGGGAACCCCGACCAGGGACGACTATTGGGGCTGGAACTGGCACCCGGTGCGCTCGGGCGGCCGAGCGGCACAATCACCGCCGACCCGGCATTCCTCGCCACGCACGCCGACCGGCGGCCGGTCCCGATACCCGCGCAATGACCTGCTGCGGCCGCCTCAGTTCAAGCGGCCGGACAGCCCCTCGATCGCGTCGTCGATCAGCTTGCCGGACTTCTCCGCGTCGAGCTGGTCGCGCAAGAGCTGGGTGGTCGCCGACATCGCGACATCCACGGCCAGCGCCCGAACCTCGGCCACCGCCGCCGCTTCTGCCTGGGCGATCTTCTCCACCGCCTGCGCTTCCCGCCGTTGAACCGCGCGGCTCATGTCCTCAGCGGCACGGCTGCGGATGCGCTCCGCCTCCTCATAGGCATGGGTGATGATTTCCTCGGCCTGCGCCGACGTCTCGCGCTGCTGGCGCTGCATCGAGGCCAGCATGGCGCGCGCCTCGTCATGCAGGCGCTTGGCCTCCTCAAGCTCACCCTTGATGCGGTTGGTACGCGCGTCGAGGGCCTCGAAGATGGTCTGCTTGACCGGGCGGAACGCGATGACGATCAGCGTGCCGAGCGCGATCAGCAGCCACAGCTCGGTCGGCGGACCGGCATGGCCGCCATGATCGTCGCCATGGGCGGCGTCCACATGCGAAGCGTCGGAACCGTGCGCGTCGCCGCCGTGGGCCGCCGCGGCAGCCGTGGCACCCCCATGGGCATCACCGCCGTGAGCTGCCGGGGGCTCTTCCGCAGCTTCCGCAGCCTCGGCCTCTGCAGGCTCGGGCGCCGCCGGCGCGGCTTCCACAGCAGGCGCAGGCGCCGCCGGCGCGGCTTCCGCCGCAGGCATAGGAGCCTCGGCCGGCGCCGTCACGGGAGTTCCCGGCATCGGAATGTCGGTCGACGACGGGCTGACATCGCCGCCCGCTCCGCCGACACCAGCACCGCCGGAAACCGGCTGGCCCGCCGAAACCGGTTGCGCGATCACCGCGGCAGGGGCGGGCGTGTTGTGGTGGTGCGCCAGCGCCGGGGCGACGAGAAGCACGCCCGCGGCGACGACGGCCGGAAGAAACCGGATGAGGCGGGTCACGAGCGGCCCTCCAGGGT
>CAYNIS010000123.1:0-8818 GCA_964397055.1 uncultured Rhodospirillaceae bacterium
CGCCGTCGTGGGTCGCCTCGATCGAGACCGCGGCGGCCGCCGTGCCGGCGCGGGCGGTCAGGCGGGCGGAACCGACGAGGGAGCCCCGCCAGGGGGCGAGCGTGAGCGCAATGCCGTCGATCGCGCCGACCTCCATCAGATCGCCGTCGGCGGCCATGTCGACCAGTTGGAGACGGCCGCCGGCAACCGCGATGCGCGGCATGCGGGCCGGGCCGCCATCGACCCCGATCCACTCGCCCAGGGCCTGGACGATGGCGCGGTCGCGGCGTTCGATCGCCGCGGGATCGGCGGCTTTCGCATCATCGTCGCCGGAGAGGACGAGGCCGCCGAGAAGCAACTGCCCGTCGACCGTGCGATCGATCCGGACGGACGGCGCGTCGATCGCGACCCGTTGCGGCAGGAAACGCCCGGCGAGAAGATGGTCGAGGGGGATGTCGGCATCGAAGCGACCGATGGCGACGAGCGGGGAGGATGCCTCGGCCACCGCCAGTTCCAGTTCCTGCCCTTCGGCCCTCAGCCGGCGCTGCTCCGGCGACCAGATCAGGTCCAGACGCTCGGCTGTGACGTCGAGGTCGTCGAGCAGGAGGGCGGTCAGGGTTTCGACCTGCCCGGCACCGAGGCTGATGGTGAGCGACCCGGAGCTTAAGCGCACGACGACCAGGACAAGGACCAGGATCGCCGCCGCCAGCACCTTGGCGGCGACAACCATTGACGTCGCCCAGCAGAACCGGATGACCGGGAAGGTGAGGGCGATGGCGCGCCAGCAAAGGCCGAAGAGGCCGAAACGTCGGGGGTTAGGCGGCGGCGTGGCCTCGATCCTCGGCTGCCAGGCCGCGTCGGCGGGCGGATGCTGCTGCCCGGGTTCTTCCCCATCGACGAGGAAGCCGGGAAGGGCCGGAACCTCGGCATCGGCACGGTCCAGATCCTGCCAGTCGCGATCCCGGGCCGCCGTCTCCGCCCTGTCGCCGGCCGCCACATCCGGGTAAAGAGAAGCGCTATGAGCCGAGGCCTGCTGCATGATCTGGACGCCGCCTATCTGCCTGACGCGGCCGATGTGGACGCCGCCGGGCGGCTGCTCGCCGCCGTCACGGCCCACAGCCCCACGCCGGAAGCGGCAGCCGCCTGGGCTGACCTCTGCACGTCCGATCCCGGGCGCCGGCTGATCTCCGCCATCGGCGGCAACAGCCCGTTCCTTGCCACGCTGATGCTGCGCGAGCCGGACTTCGTGGCGGAGATGATACGGGACGGCATCGACGCCGCCCTGGCCGCCAGGCTCGTCACCCTCGACACCGATCTCGGCCAGGAAACCGACGCAGCAAAGGTCTCCAGCCGGCTTCGGCGTGCGAAGCGCCAGGTGGCGCTGGCGGTCGCGATCGCCGACATCGCCGGGCTCTGGCCGCTCGACCGGGTCACCGGGGCGTTGAGCGCCTTCGCCGAGCAGGCGGTGGCCCTGGCCGTGCGCCATCTGCTGCGCAAGGCCGCGAACGCGGGCACGCTGACGCTCGCCGATACGGAGCGGCCGGAACTGGGATCAGGGCTCATCGTTCTCGCCATGGGCAAGCTCGGGGCACGCGAACTCAACTACTCGAGCGATATCGACCTAGTCCTCTTCTACGATCAGGACCGCATCGTCATGCGCGATCCCGATCGCATGCAGACGGTTTTCGTCAGGCTGGCGCGAGACTTGGTCGCCATTATGGAGGAACGCACGGCGGACGGCTATGTGTTCCGCACCGATCTCAGGTTGCGGCCAGATCCCGCGGCAACACCCCTGGCTCTCTCGGTCGAGGCTGCCGAGACCTACTACACCACGCTCGGCCAGAACTGGGAACGGGCCGCGATGATCAAGGCGCGCCCGATCGCCGGCGACATCGAGGCGGGGGAGCGCTTCACCGCATTCCTCGCCCCCTGGATCTGGCGCCGCCACCTGGACTTCGCGGCCATCCGCGACATCCACTCCATCAAGCGCCAGATCGACGCGCATCGCGGCCATGGCAAGGTCGCGGTCGACGGGCACAACGTCAAGCTGGGCCGCGGCGGCATCCGCGAGATCGAGTTCTTCGCCCAGACCCAACAGCTGATCTTCGGTGGCCGCGACGCGCGGGTCCGGGCCGTGCGCACGGAAGAGGCCCTGGCGGCACTGACCGACACCGGACGGCTTGATCCTGCGGTGAAGTCAGTGCTGGTCGACGCCTATCGCTATCTGCGCCGGGTCGAACACCGCCTGCAGATGATCGACGACCGCCAGACGCATGATCTACCGACCGATCCTGGCAGGCTGACGGCCTTCGCCGTGTTCCTGGGCCACGCCACCCTCGACGACTTCCGGGCGGAGATGCGCGGTGTGCTGGAGCGGGTCGAGGCCGCCTATGCCAGCCTGTTCGAGCAGGCGCCGCCGCTGACCGGCCCGGGCAACCTGGTCTTCACCGGGGCCGACGACGATCCCGGCACGCTCCAGAGCCTGAAGGACATGGGCTACGCCAACCCCACGGTGGTGACGGCGACCGTGCGCGGCTGGCACCATGGCCGCACGCGCGCGACACGCACCCAGCGCGCGCGCCAGCTGTTGACGGAACTGGTCCCGCGCATCCTCGGTGCCTTCGCCGAACGACCGGACCCCGAACAGGCGTTCCTGCGCTTCGACGCGTTCCTGTCGAACCTGCCGGCGGGCGTCCAGATTTTCTCCATGCTGTTCCAGAAGCCGGAAGTGCTGGATCAGGTCGCCGACATCCTCGGCGTCGCCCCCAGCCTCGGCGACTACCTTAGCCGCAACCCGGCGGTGCTCGAGACCCTGCTCGCCCCGGATTTCTTCTCCGACCTGCCGGACCGCGAATCCCTCGCCGCCGACCTCGACCGCACGCTCGCCAATGCCCGCGACTATGAGGACGTCCTCGACCTCGTCCGGCGCTGGGCCAAGGACAAGCGCTTCCAGGCCGGCGTCCATGTCCTGCGCGGCCTGATCGACGGGGAGGCCGCGGGCCCCTTCCTCGCCGACATCGCGGAGCTGTGCCTCGCCGCCCTTCTGCCGTCGGCGACCGATGAGCTCGCCCGGCGGCACGGCCGTTTCCGCGGCGGCGGCATGGCGATCCTCGCCCTCGGCAAGCTGGGCGCGCGGCAGATGTCGGTCGGCTCCGACCTCGACCTCATCACGATCTATTCGACCGACGACGACGGCCACGCCGACGGCGAGAGCGATGGCGAGCGGCCGCTGGCGGCGACCCAGTACCACATCCGCCTGACCCAGCGGCTGGTCGCGGCCCTGACCGCCCTCACCGGGGAAGGCCGGCTGTACGAGGTCGACCTGCGCCTGCGACCGTCCGGGGCCAAGGGGCCGCTCGCGATCTCCCTGGAGGGCTTCGAGGCCTACCACGCCGACAGTGCCTGGACCTGGGAGCGCATGGCGTTGACCCGGGCGCGGGTCGTCGCCGGACCGGAAAACCTGACCCGCCGGATCGAGGGGGTGATCGCGGCGGCACTGATACGGCGGCGCGACCCCAAACAGCTGCTCGACGACGTCGCGTCGATGCGCGCGCGGATGGACCGGGAATACGGGACAGAAGACCCCTGGGACGTGAAATACGCGCGCGGCGGCCTGGTCGACATCGACTTCGTCACCCAGTACCTGATCCTGCGCCACGCCGCCGAACAGCCCGGCGTGATCGCCGCCGACACCGCCATCGCCCTCGACCGGCTGGCCGATCACGGTTTGATCGCGCGTCAGGATGCCGGCACGCTGAAGTCGATGCTGAGCCTTGCCAGACGGGTTCAGAGCTTCCTCAGGCTCGCCTTCGAGGGGCCGCTCGATCCCGACCGGATGACACCGCTGACCGCCCGGCGGCTGGTGCGCGTGGTGATCCCGGATGCCGCCACGGACGTTGACTTCGCGCGCGCGCAAGCAACCCTTGTTGCCGCCGAGCGAGCGGCCTTCGACGTCTACCAGCGCCTGATCGGCGAACCCGCGCGGCAACAGGCTGAAACAGATCGAGAGGATGTTTGAGGCATGACGGTCGAAGTTGGCGCGGCAGCCCCGGATTTCACCCTGCCGACCGATGGCGGCGGGGAGGTCACGCTGTCCGCACTCAAGGGCAAGCCGGTGGTGATCTATTTCTACCCGAAGGACGACACCTCGGGCTGCACCAAGGAGGCTTGCGGCTTCCGCGACGCGCTGCCCGATTTCTCCGCGGTCGATGCGGAGATCATCGGCATCTCCAAGGACAGCGTCGCCAGCCACGACAAGTTCAAGAAGAAGCACGAACTGACCTTCACCCTGGCGTCGGATGAGGGCCAGGACGTCTGCGAGCGCTATGGCGTGTGGACGGAGAAATCCATGTACGGCAAGAAGTACATGGGCATCGAACGTTCGACCTTCCTGGTCGACCGGGACGGCAATGTCGCCCAGGCGTGGCCGAAGGTGAAGGTCCCGGGCCACGTCGACGCCGTCCTGAAGGCGGTCAAGGAACTCGGCTGACCCGCCTTCGCGTGCCGCCGGCGATCAGCCGGCGGCGGCCGCTTCCCGGGCAGGCATCATGCGGTCGATATAGGCCGTCACGTGGCTGTCGATTCGTTCGGAGTGGCCCTGGAAGAAGTGGTTGGCGCCGTCGATCAACTCGTACTCGATGTCCTTGCCGCGCTGGGTCTTGAGCTTGGCAGCAAGCTTGGCGACCGCGGCCTCCGGCACGACATCGTCACCGGTGCCGTGCAGGATCAACCCCGATGACGGGCATGGTGCGAGGAAGCTGAAGTCAAACATGTTGGCCGGCGGGGCGATTACCACGAACCGCTCCAGTTCGGGCCGACGCATCAGAAGCTGCATGCCGATCCAGGCGCCGAAGGAGAAGCCGGCGACCCAGACCCCGCCGACCGAGGGATTGTAGGTCTGCAGCCAGTCGAGGGCGGCCGCCGCATCCGAAAGCTCGCCCTCGCCACGGTCGAAGGTGCCCTGGCTGCGACCGACGCCACGGAAATTGAAGCGCAGGGTCGAAAACCCCCGCCTGGTGAACGCCTGGTAGAGCGTGTGGACGATGCGGTTGTTCATCGTCCCGCCATGCTGGGGATGCGGATGCAGGATCATGACGGCCGGCGCCATCGGATCGGCGGAATGGTTGTAGCGCGATTCGATCCGTCCGGCTGGACCGTTGATGATGACTTCAGGCATGGGGCTTCGGGAATCCGTCGGTGACTGCCGCGTCACCCCCGGCGGTTTGAAACGCCGGGAGCGCGTGACGGCGGGATGCCGCAGCCGGCATCCGGTGGAATACTTGACCTTTTAAGTCGGAATTAATACCCTCGATCTGCTCCACCGTGCACCGGGTTTACCATCCGAACGCGGCGGCCGCTAAGCGTTCGCACTGGATATCGGCCCAAGGACCCTCACCGACAAGGGTTGTCCGATGTCAATGGCTCGCGACGCCGGAAGCCCGATTGTGGCGGCGCGGGACATGGGACGCGCCCAAGGAAGCGGAGGAAGACGGTGAGACTGACAACGAAGGGCCGCTACGCGGTCATGGCGATGGTGGATCTGGCGGCGACCACGACCGGTCGTCCGGTCGCCCTGGCCGGCATCGCCGAACGGCAGGAGATTTCGCTCTCCTACCTCGAACAACTGTTCGCCAAGCTGCGCAAGGGCGGCCTGGTGAAGAGTGTGCGTGGCCCCGGTGGCGGCTATCTCCTGTCCCGCCCGGCGGAGGAGACGCGCATCTCCGACATCATCCTGGCGGTCGATGAGCCGATCCGCGCAACCCGCTGTTCGCCGGGGGCGCCGACCGGCTGCCGCGCCAACCAGGGCCGCTGCCTCGCCCACGACCTGTGGGAGGAACTGGGCAACCAGATCCACCTCTACCTCAGTGCGGTGAGTGTTGCCGACGTCGTCCGCCGTCAGGTCCTGGGAACCTCGGGCCTGCGCCTGGGCATCGAGGACGACGAGCCGCAGGCCGAAGCGGCCGAATAGGGTCCAACGCGACGTCCGATGGCGGACAGCTTCTACCTCGACCACAATGCGACGACGCCGTTGTGCGCGGCCGCACGCGATGCGATCGCCGGCGTGCTGGACACGGTTGGCAACCCGTCGTCGGTTCATCGGCAGGGCCGCCAGGCCCGCCGCCTGATAGAGGACGCGCGGGAACGCGTGCTGACCGCCCTCCGGCTGCCGCATCTCGGCCTCGGCCGGCCTCGCCTCGTCTTCACCAGCGGGGCGACCGAAGCCAATAACCTGGCCCTCGACGGGGTGGCGAGCCATGGCGCGGTTCTGACCTCCGCCATCGAACACCCCTCGGTCATCGCCGCCCGCCCCGACGCGGAGCGGATCCCGGTCGATCCGTTCGGCGTCGTCCGCCTCGACTGGCTTCGGGACCGACTTGCCGGGGAGCCTGGGGTCGGCCTGGTCTCGGTCATGGCGGTCAACAACGAAACCGGGGTCATCCAGCCGATCGATCAGGTGCGGGACCTCGCCCACGCAGCCGGCGCGCTGGTCCATGTCGACGCGGTGCAGGCGGTCGGACGGCTCGATCGCGGCTGGACCGGTTTCGATCTGGTCAGCCTCTCCGGCCACAAGCTGGGCGGCCCCGCCGGGATCGGGGCCCTGGTCTTCGACGCCGCCATGGACCTTGCCCCGACGATACGCGGCGGCGGCCAGGAGGGGCGCAGCCGGGCCGGGACCGAGAACTTGATCGGTATCGTCGGCATGGCCGCGGCGGTCGAGGCGGCCGCGCGCGGCGTCGCCGCCTATCAGAAGATCGCCGCCCTCAGGGATGCGATGGAGGCGGCGGCCCTCGCCGCGGCACCCGACACCGCCATCTTCGGACGGGACGCCGCGACCGGCCGTGTCGCCAATACCAGCTGCCTCGCCCTGCCCGGTGTTCCGGCGGAAACCCAGGTCATGGCCTTCGACCTGGCCCGGGTCGCGATCAGCGCCGGGGCGGCCTGTTCCTCCGGCAAGCTTGAACCGTCAGCCGTGCTCACCCAGATGGCGGTCCCGGGCGATCTCGCCCGCGCGGCGATCCGGGTGAGCCTCGGACCCGGAACGCCATCGGCGGCGGTCGACCGCTTCGCTGAAATATGGCAATCACAGGCAGCCCGGCGACGGGCCGCCGCCTGAACGGGCACCCCGGCCGGACGACTGCCGCGCGCCCTCACGTCAGCTTTTAGAGAGTACCAGATGCCCAAGGTCATCTTCATCGAGAAGGACGGCAACCGGAAGGAAGTCGACGCCCCGGTCGGCCTGTCGATCCTGGAGGTCGCGCACAAGCACGGCGTCGACATCGAGGGCGCGTGCGAGGGCTCGCTCGCCTGCTCGACCTGCCATGTCATCGTCGAGAAGGACTGGTATGACCTGCTGCCGGAGGCGAGCGAGAACGAGGAGGACATGCTCGACCTCGCCTTCGGGCTGACCAAGACCTCGCGCCTCGGCTGCCAGATCATCATCACTGAGGAGCTCGACGGCCTGACCGTGCAGCTGCCGTCGGAAACCCGCAGCATGCTGGGCTGATCCTTGACCGCTGGAATGACCGCCGCTGCCGGCAACACCCTGTTCGCGCGTCTGAGGGCTGCCGCCGGCGACAGCTGGCAGGCCTACACGCATCATGCATTCGTCGCCGGGATCGCCGACGGGACCCTGCCGGAAGCGGCCTTCCGCCACTATCTGGCGCAGGACTACCTGTTCCTGATCCACTTCGCGCGCGCCTATGCGCTGGCCGTCTACAAGGCCGACCGGCTGGACGACATGCGCGCAGCGGTCGGATCGGTCGACGCCATCCTCAATCGCGAAATGGCGCTCCACGTCGAATACTGCCGCGGCTGGGGCCTGACCGAAGAAGAGATGGCCGCCGTGCCGGAAGACAACGCGTGCATGGCCTACACCCGCTTCGTCTTGGAACGGGGCATGGCCGGCGATCTCCTCGACCTCCAGGTGGCGCTGGCCCCCTGCGTGGTCGGCTATGGCGAGATCGCGAGCCGGCTGGCCGCCGACCCGGCGACCAGAACCGACGGCAATCCGTACACGCCGTGGATCGAGATGTACGCCGGCGATGACTACCAGGACGGCACGCGGGAGGCGATCGCCACCCTCGACCGGCTGGCCGAGCGACGCGGCGGGGAGGCTCGTTTCGACGCCCTCGCCCACACCTTCCATGCCGCGACCCGGCTGGAGGTCGGCTTCTGGCAGATGGGCCTCGACGCGGCGGCGGGGAGCTGACCCGGTGACCGCCGCCCCGCCTATCGACCTCGACCTCGATATTGCAAAGCCACGGGACCGGACCCGCGTCGTGGTCGCGATGTCCGGTGGCGTCGACAGCGCGGTGACCGCGGCCCTGGTTGCCCAGGCCGGCTATGAGACCGTGGGCATCACCCTGCAGCTCTACGATCACGGGGCCGCGACCGGGCGCAAGGGTGCGTGCTGTGCCGGCCAGGACATCCACGATGCCCGCCGGGTCGCCGATCGGCTGGGCATCGACCACTATGTGCTGGACTTCGAAAGCCGGTTTCGGGAGAGCGTGATCGACGATTTCGCCGACAGCTACCTGCGTGGCGAGACACCGATCCCCTGCGTCCGCTGCAATGAGCGGGTGAAGTTCCGCGACCTCCTCGACATCGCGCGGGACCTCGATGCGGATGCGCTGGCGACGGGACACTATGTCCGCCGCCGCAGCGGGCCGGACGGGCCGGAACTCATGCGCGCGGTCGATGACAGCCGCGACCAGAGCTACTTCCTGTTCGCGACCACGCGCCGGCAGCTGGACTTCCTGCGCTTTCCGCTCGGCGGTCTGCCGAAGACCCAGACCCGGGCGCTCGCCGACGGCCTCGACCTTCCGGTTGCCGCGAAGCC
>CAYNIS010000124.1:0-8773 GCA_964397055.1 uncultured Rhodospirillaceae bacterium
GGGCGGCGGGCGAACATGTTGCCCATGTCGTCGAGGCTGACCGTGCAACCGGCCGCCTCTGCTGCAGTGCGGAACCAGACCCGAACCTGGGCGTCGAGGTCGGTCAGTGTCAGGCGCCTGACACCACCCTTCACCGTGCCGCCGATCTTGGCGGTCTCAATGATCGTGTCCCACAGCCGCCGGCCGTCGATCTGGAGATTGTGCATCAGCCTGCCTGTCCGCTTCCCATTGGTGATCCGGGTGGCGCCCAAGGTAGCGATTTGCCGAACGCCCTGTCACCTCAGCCGTCGCCTCGGCCGAGGCCCTGCCGCAGGACATGCTGCGTTGCCGCGGAATCGAGCAGTCGCCATCGATGGCTGCCCCCTGATTGAGCATTGACCAAAAATCAGCCTTTGCCTGACGGACCCACACGGCGCAATCATGCAAGCGGCGAGCGTCTGGCATGCTTCTGGCTTGTAGCTTGCCTTAGCGGGCGACAGGCCGCCGTTGGGGAGAGGGTTCCTGAGCGGCACCGGACCGGCCGACGCTCGGATGACGACGATGAACCCGGAGGATCCCGGATGACGCTCAAGCGCTCCCTGATGAAATGCTCCTGCCTGGTGGCGGCCGCGGCCGTGGCCGGCCCGCTCGCCCTGACCGCAACCCCGGGCACCGCCCAGGCCGAGGAGTCGACCCTGCGTGCGGTGATGGCCTCGAGCCTGCGTACGCTCGACCCGATCACGACCACGGCCTATGTCAGCCGCGACCACGGCTACATGGTCTACGACACGCTGTTCGCCACGGACTCCTCGTTCGAGGTCAAGCCGCAGATGGTCGGCGAGTACAGCTACGACGAAGCCAGCCTGACCTACACCTTCACGCTGCGCGACGGGCTGATGTTCCATGACGGCGAGCCGGTCACGACCGCCGACGTCATCCCGTCGATCCGCCGCTGGGGCGAGCGCGACGGCCTGGGCCAGCTGACCCTGAGCTTCATCTCGGAGATGGAAGCGGTCGACGACGACACCTTCACCATCACCCTGACCGAGCCCTACGGCCTCGTCCTCGCCGCCCTCGGCAAGCCGTCGTCGAACGTGCCGTTCATCATGCCGGAGCGTTTCGCCTCGACCCCGTCGACGGAGGCTCTCGGCCCGGACCAGCAGATCGGCTCCGGCCCGTTCAAGTTCGTCGCGGACGAGTTCGACCCCGGCGTCGTCACCGTCTACGAGAAGAACGAAGACTACGTGCCGCGTGACGAGCCCCTGGACTGGGGCACGGGCGGCAAGACCGCCGGCGTCGACCGCGTCGAGTGGCAGGTGCTGCCGGACCACATGACCACGGTCAACGCGCTCATCGCCGGTGAGGTCGATTTCATGCAGACGGTCCCGCACGACCTTCTGCCGCTGCTCGACGGCAACCCGGACATCACGGTAGAAATCACCAACACCCTGGGCTCGGCCGGCATGGGCCGCCTCAACCACCTGCACCCGCCGTTCGACAACAAGCTGATCCGCCAGGCGGCGATGTACGCCATGAACGGCGAGGACTTCCTGAAGGCCTATCCGGGTATCCCGGAATACTACAGCGTCTGCCTGGCGCTTTATCCGTGCGACAGCCCGCTCGCCAGCGACATCGGCACCGAGCCGTTCGCGTCGAGCAACATCGAGAGGGCCAAGGAACTCCTCGAAGAGGCCGGGTATGACGGGACCCCGGTCCTGGTCATGCACCCGACCGATCTCGTCACCCTGGCGTCGTTCCCGCCGGTGGCCGCCCAGGCTCTGCGCCAGGCCGGCTTCAACGTCGACATCGTGACCATGGACTGGCAGGCGGTCGTCGCCCGCCGCGCCAAGCAGGAGCCGGTCGCCGAGGGTGGCTGGAACATGTTCATCACCACCTGGACCGGTGCCGACATCGCCAACCCAGCGGCCATGTCCGGTCTGATCGCATCGGGCCGCGAAGGCGGCTGGTTCGGCTGGCCGGAACAGCCCGAGATCCAGGAACTGCGCACCGCGTTCGCGAAGGAAACCGATCCGGCGAAGCAGGTCGAGATCGCGCAGCGCATCCAGGAACTGGCGTACGACCACGTCATGTACCTGAACTTCGGCACCTTCTTCGCGCCGGCTGCCTGGAGCAGCTCGCTCGAGGGCGTGCAGAAGGCGCCGTTCACCTCCTACTGGGGCATCACCAAGAACTGATGCCGCCAAGCGTGCGGCTCGGGGCCGGGGGCACAGTCTCCCGGCCCCGGGTTCGCCCGTTTCTCCGGTAAGCCGATTTCGTTCGCTTCCTTTGGTTTCTGGATTTCGTTGAGTTTCGTTTCGTCCAGCTCAGTTTCGCTCAGGTCAACTTCGCTCAGGTCAACTTCGCTCAGTCCAGCTTCGTTCACTTCAGCTTCGTTCAGTCAGAAAGCGGCCGGCCCCAGATGATCGCCTTCATCCTCAGACGTTTCATGGCCACCATTCCCGTCCTGGTGATGGTGGCGATCGTCGTCTTCATCCTGGTCCGCCTCACACCCGGCGACCCGGCGGTGTTCCTTGCCGGCGACGCCGCGACCCCGGAATCGATCGAGGCGATCAGGAAGCAACTGGCGCTCGATCGGCCGTGGATCGAGCAGTTCGGCATCTGGGTCGGCAAGCTCCTCCAGGGCGATCTGGGCACCTCCATCATCTCCCAGGTGCCGGTGACGGAGCTGATCGCCACCCGGCTGGAACCGACCATCACGCTTGCCACGACCACGCTCCTGTTCACCGTGATCGTCGCGGTACCGCTCGGCGTGATCGCCGCGTGGAAGCACGACACCGCGGTCGACCGGCTGATCATGGCGTTCGCCGTGATCGGCTTCTCGATCCCGATCTTCGTGCTCGGCTACCTCCTGGTGTGGACCTTCGCGGTCAACGTCCGCTGGATGCCTGTCCAGGGCTTCAAGCCGATTGGCGAGGGGCTGTGGCTCTTCCTGCGCCACATCACCCTGCCGACACTCGCCCTCTCGGTGATCTACATCGCGCTGATCGCGCGCATCACCCGCGCGTCGATGCTGGAAATCCTGACGGAGGACTACATCCGGACCGCCCATGCCAAGGGCTTGAGCGAGACCAAGGTCCTGATGCGCCACGCGCTCCGCAATGCCGCCGTGCCGATCCTGACCGTCATCGGCCTCGGCATCGCGCTTCTGATCTCCGGCGTCGTGGTGACCGAGAGCGTGTTCAACATCCCCGGCCTCGGCCGGCTGACGGTCGATGCCGTGCTCGCCCGCGACTATCCGACGATCCAGGGCATGATCCTGATGTTCTCGGCCCTCTACGTGTTCATCAATCTGATGATCGACGTCAGCTACTCCCTGCTCGACCCGAGGATTCGCTACTGATGACCACAGCGACCGCAGACGCTCCCGAGGTCCGCGAGGACGCCGCTCCCGAACCGGTCGTCGCCGGCGCTGCCGCCGACGCCGCGGCATCCGTCACCAAGAGCACCTTCTACCGGGTGGTCAGGAACCGGTCCGTGATCCTCGGCGGTACCGTCCTCGCGATCATCGTGGTGCTCGGCCTGCTGGCACCCTGGCTCGGCACGTCGGACCCGGTCTGGATCGATGCCACCTTCCGGGCCAAGCCGCCCTCGACGGAGCACTTCTGGAACTGGATGTCGGGTCAGTCCGACATCACCGGAAAGGAGCTGCCCTGGGGCTTCCAGTTGATGGGCACCGACCTACAGGGCCGCGACATCTACAGCCGGGTGCTCTACGGGGCGCGCGTCTCGCTCCTGGTCGGCACAGTCGTCGCCCTGCTGGCGGTCGGCATCGGGCTCTTCATCGGCCTGATGGCCGGCTACATCCGGGCGGTCGACGCCGTCATCATGCGCATCATGGACGGCCTGATGGCGATCCCCGGCATTCTGCTCGCGATCGCGCTGGTGTCGCTGACCGGCGCCAGCCTGTTCACCGTGATCATGGCGATCCTGGTGCCGGAGGTCCCCCGCGTCGTGCGCGTGGTGCGCTCGGTCGTGCTGACCATCCGGGAAGAACCCTATGTCGAGGCGGCGATCTCCGTCGGCACGCCGCTGCCGCTGATCCTGTGGCGGCACGTGATGCCGAACACGATCGCCCCGCTGCTGGTCCAGGGCACCTACATCTGCGCGTCGGCGATGCTGGTCGAGGCGATCCTGTCGTTCCTCGGCGCCGGCCTGTCGCCCGACCTGGTCCCGACCTGGGGCAACATCATCGCCGACGGCCGCACCTACTTCCAGGTCTACGGCTGGCTGGTGCTGTTCCCGTCGATCTTCCTGGCGATCACCGTGCTGGCGGTGAACGTGATGGGCGACGGCCTGCGCGACACCCTCGACCCGCGCCTCGCCAAGCGCTTCTAGCAGCCTCCACTCTTCCCGCTCCAAAAAGGTCATCCCGGCGATGCAGACCCCTTCCGGTCCAGACAACTCGAGCGAGCCGGTGCTCCAGGTCAGGGGCCTCACCGTCGCCCTGCCCAAGGGAGCCGACCGCGACCATGCGGTTGAGGACGTCAGTCTCGAAGTGCGCCCGCACGAGATCGTCTGCGTGGTCGGCGAAAGCGGCTCGGGCAAGTCGGTCAGCGCCTTCACCATCATGGGCCTGCTGCCGAAAAAGCAGCTCACACCGACCGCGGGCGAGATCCTCTTGCAGGGAGAGGACCTGCTGAAGGCATCGCCGCAGCGCATGCGGGATCTGCGCGCCAACCGCCTGTCGATGATCTTCCAGGAGCCGATGACGGCCCTGAACCCGGTCTTGACCTGCGGCGACCAGATCGACGAGGTGCTGCGCACGCACACCACGATGGCGCCGGCCGAGCGCAAGAAGCGCATCCTCGACATCATGGGCCAGGTCCACCTGCCGGAGCCGCCGCGCATCTATGACAGCTATCCGCACCAGCTTTCCGGCGGGCAGCGCCAGCGCATCATGATCGCGATGGCCCTGGTGCTGGAACCGGTGCTCCTGATCGCCGACGAACCGACCACAGCACTCGACGTCACGACCCAGGCCCAGATCCTGAAGCTGATCAAGGAAATCCAGGCGACCCACAACACCGGGGTCCTGTTCATCACCCACGATTTCGGGGTCGTCGCGGAGATCGCGGACAAGGTCGCCGTCATGCAGTGGGGCAAGATCGTCGAGTTCGGCGATGCTCGTCAGGTGCTCTCCGACCCGCAGCACCCCTACACCCGCATGCTCATTTCATCGGTGCCGAGCGTGCATCCGCGCATCCGGCCACGCGACGCGAAGGCGCCGATCGTCCTCCAGACCTTCGACCTGTCGAAGACCTATGGCAGCGGCGGCCTGTTCCAGAAGAAGCGCCTGGTCCACGCGGCCGACAAGGTCTCGCTCGAGGTCAAGCAGGGCGAGACCCTCGGCATCGTCGGGGAGAGCGGCTCCGGCAAGTCGACGGTCGCGCGCTGCATCGCCCGCCTGATCGACCCGACCGCAGGGGAGATCGTGCTCGACGGCGAGGAGGAGATCGGTCGGCTCTCGACCTTCCAGTTGCGTCGGCACCGGAAGCGCATCCAGATCGTTTTTCAGGACCCTTACCGTTCTCTAAACCCACGCCGCTCGGTCGGCATGTCGATCATCGAGGGGCCGACCAATTACGGGATGGCGAAGGCGGCCGCCTGGAAGAAGGCACAGGAACTGATGGCCCTGGTCGGCCTCGACCCCAACGCCCTCGATCGCTTTCCGCACCAGTTCTCCGGCGGCCAGCGCCAGCGCATCTGCATCGCCCGCGCCCTGGCCATGGAACCGGAGGTGCTGATCGCCGACGAAGCGGTGTCCGCCCTCGACGTGTCCGTCCAGGCCCAGGTCCTCGACCTCCTCGACGACATCAAGGAACGCTTCCGCCTCGCCATGCTGTTCATCACCCACGACCTCCGGGTGGCCGCGCAGATCTGCGACACCGTCGCGGTCATGCACCAGGGCAAGGTGGTCGAATACGGTGAGGCGGGCACCGTCTTCACCAGCCCGCAGCACGGCTACACGCGCTCCCTGTTCGACGCCGCTCCGGGCCGCGATTGGGAGTTCGGGGCGTTCCAGGCGACGGCACCCCAGCCGATTTCGGCGTCGGCCTGACC
This sequence comes from uncultured Rhodospirillaceae bacterium, assembly GCA_964397055.1. Classification (GTDB taxonomy): domain Bacteria; phylum Pseudomonadota; class Alphaproteobacteria; order CAYNIS01; family CAYNIS01; genus CAYNIS01. The sequence continues at coordinate 6,061 of CAYNIS010000124.1, forward strand.
CTTCGGGTGGTTTCGAAATCCTCCTGCCCGTGCGACTAATAGGTGGGAGGATGCCGGGCACCGATCCCTCGGTGCCGTGCGGAACCGGGAGCCCATGGTCGATACCGAGAGCCTTGCCGAGCGTCTGCAGCAAAGGCTGAAACGGGCCTCTCTCGCCGCGCTCAAGCCGCTGCCGCCGCGCCTGCGCCGGCGCATCCTGTTCCTGTCGGACCTGGTTGCGGAAATCATCCGCCGGAACAACGACAGCAACATGTGGGTGGTCGCCGGCGGTGTCGCCTTCTTCGGCTTCCTTGCGATCTTCCCGGCGCTGTCGGCGATCGTCTCCATCTACGGGCTGGTGTCGGACCCCAACGACGTCACCGAACAGCTTTCCCACTTTTCCGACGTCGTTCCTGACAACGTCCTGGAGTTGATCCGGCGGCAGGTCCAGCAGTTCGCGGACACAGGATCCGGTTCGCTCAGCTTCGCGCTGGCGCTCAGCCTGATCGGCGCGTTGTGGAGTGCGTCGCGCGGCATGCGCGCGATGACCGAGGCGCTGACGCTGGTCTACGACCGGGCCAAGCCGCGTGGCTACGTCACCGGCAACCTGGTCGCCTTCGCCCTCACCCTCGGCATGGCGGCGGGTGCCGTCATCCTGGTTTTCGGCATCGTGACCATCCCCGCCCTGATTTCCGGCTTCGGCATGCTGCCGGGCGTGGCGACGGTGATCGCCTGGGCGCGCTGGCCGCTGCTCGGCCTTTTGATGATGACCTTCCTCTCCATGATGTACTGGCTGGCGCCGCGCCGTCGGCGGCTGCACGGCCTGTGGATCAACTGGGGATCGGTCGGCGGCACCGCGATCTGGCTCGCCGCTTCCATCCTGCTTTCCTACTACGCCACCCAGATCGGCAACCGCGACCCGATCTACGGCTCCCTGATCACCATCATCCTGTTGATGCTGTGGCTCTACGCGTCGGCCTATGCCGCCCTGATCGGGGCGGAGATCAACGCGGCCCTCGAAGCGCGCCGCGACCGCCCGGACGTCATGGAGCCGTGACCGGCGGCTGAGCCTCCCCGCCTTGCTCGTGTTAGTGTTGCCTCCACCGGTAAGAGGAGGTCGGGAAATGCGTGTGACAGCCAAGGGCCAGGTCACGATCCCAAGGGAGATCCGGGAGAAGGCCGGGATGCTGCCGGGCACCCACGTCACGTTCGAGATCGTCGACGGCACGGTGCATGTGGTGAAGGTGCCAGCGCCCTCCGGCGAGAAGAGCCGGGGCCAGCGGATCGTCGAGGCCCTGCGCGGCACTGGAAGGACAGGGATGACCACGGACGAGATCATGGAACTGACCCGGGGACCCTTCAACGACCTGGACTGGGCCCCCGATGGTTCCGACAACGAATGATCCTCGTCGACTCGAATGTCCTCATCGACGTCATCGCTCCCGACCAAGCGTGGCGAGAATGGTCGGCTAACAAGTTGACCGAGGTAGGGGAGGCCGAAGAACTCGCCATCAACCCGATCGTCTTTGCCGAGATATCGATGCAGTACGAGACGATCAGACAGGTCGATGCCGCGCTTGCGCCCACGGGTCTCGTCAGGCTTCCCCTGCCCTACGAGGCGGCGTTCCTGGCCGGCAAGGCCCATGTCACCTATCGCAAACGCGGCGGCGAGCGGCGCTCTCCCCTGCCCGACTTCTTCGTCGGAGCCCATGCGGAAGTGGCCGGGTTGACACTGCTCACCCGCGATGCCGCCAGATACCGGACCTACTTCCCGGCGGTACCGCTGATCGCACCCTGATCGGCCCCGTGGCGACGGGCCTGGGCGATCAGCCAGATCCCGGCGATCAGCATCGGGAGCGAATAGACCATGCCCTTGGTCACCGGCAGATCCGGCACGATCAGGCGGTGGTCCATGATCTTGAAGAGCTCCGCGAACAGGCGAGCGGCCGCATAGCCGGCCAGGAACCAGCCGGTGGTCCGCCCCGGGACGGCCAAGGCCCGCCGATGGTGGACCAACCAGGCGAGTGCAAGGAACAGGACCAGCCCCTCCAGCACCGCCTCGTAAAGCATGGCCGGATGGCGCGGCTCCGGCCCCCAGCCGGGAAAAACGAAGGCCCAGGGCACGTCGGTCACCGAGCCAACGATCTCCGCATTGATGAAGTTCGCGACCCGGCCGAGCCCGATGCCGATCGGCACGGCCGCCGCCACCAGATCGCCGAGACTCCATTTGTCGAGGCCGTGGCGCCGCGCGACCCAGAGGATCGCCACGGCCACGCCGAGCAGGCCGCCGTGGAAGGCCATGCCGCCCTCGGTGATCCACAGGATGCGGATCGGGTCGGCCAGGTAGACGGACGGCTGGTAGAGCAGCACATGGCCGAGCCGACCGCCGATGACGACGCCGACGATGATCCAGGTCAGAAGGTCGTCGACCGCCTCCGAGGAGATGCGCGATGTGGTGCCCCAGAGTGCCGGCCGCGCCACCAGCCGCATGATGTAGGCCCAGCCGAGGAAGAACCCGGCTGCGTAGGCGAGCCCGTACCAGCGCACGGCGACAGGTCCGATCTGAATGGCGATCGGGTCGATTTCCGGGAAGGGTAGCGCCAAGGGGGATCAGTCTCCGTCGATCAGGGTCAGCAGCACCTCGGACTCCGCACTGGTGCCCTCGGCGTCGATCACGCGGACCCGCACGAAACCGGAGCCGTCGGGCCGCCAGCGCGCGTCACGACGCCGGCGA
>CAYNIS010000125.1:0-8735 GCA_964397055.1 uncultured Rhodospirillaceae bacterium
ATGGTGATCGCCAGCGGGAAGGCGAGGGCGACGCCGAGGGTGGCGCGATAGCCCCCCGCGAAGAGATGGCCGATCCAGCACAAGGGCTCGAAGGTCTGCCCCTCCGCATCCTTGTCGCCGAGGCCGACCGCCAGCGCCGGCACCGCGGTCAGCGCGACGAAGGAGGAGATGCCGACGGCGACCGCCAGGACCAGCCCGAACTCCCGGAACAGGCGCCCGGCGGTCGACGGCAGGAAGGAGATCGGCACGAAGACGGAGATCAGGACGGCGGTGGTCGCGATCACCGCGAAGAACACCTCCCGCGTGCCGAGCACGGCGGCCGCCCGGGCAGCCAGCCCCTCCGACCGGCGGCGCTGGACGTTCTCCAGGACCACGATGGCGTCGTCGACGATCAGGCCGGTCGCGAGCACCAGGGCGAGCAGCGTCAGGATGTTGACCGAGAAGCCCATCAGCCAGATCGCCGCCAGCGTGCCGATCAGGGAGACCGGGATCGCCGCCGCCGGGATCAGCGTCGCGCGCAGGGAGGCGGTGAAGAGACAAATCGTCGACACCACGATCAGGGTCGCGATGACCAGGGTGCGCAGCACCTCCGCCACCGATCCGCGGATGAACGTCGCCCGGTCCTCCGTGATCGTCAGCTTGAGCCGGTCGTGATCGGCGTTGATGCGCGCGACTTCCCGCTGCACCGCGTCGGAGATGCTGATGGTGTTGGAACGGGCCTTGCGGATGATACCCAGGGCTATGACCGGCTCGCCGTCCAGCCGCACGTAGGAGGCCGCGTCCTCCGGCCCGAAGAAAACATAGGCGACGTCGCCGACCCGCACCGGGTCGCGGATGACGATCTCCTCGATCTGTCGGGCGGTCGCGACCGAGGCATCGGCGCGGACGATCAGCTCCTGGTCGTCGGACCGGAAGCTGCCGGCGGGAATGTCGAACGGCGCCTGGTCGAGCACACGCGCGAGGTCGGTGACGGAGAGGCCATAGCTGGTCAGCCTGAGCGGGTCGGCGACCACCCGCAGCATACGCTGGCGCTTGCCTTCCAGCTCGACGTCGGCGACGCCGTCGACGGAGATCAGGCGTGGCACGATCGACTGTTCGATGATCCGCGTCATCTGCTCCATCGGTAGGGTCGGGCTCTCGACCGCGATCTGGATCACCGGGTCGCTGTCCTGGTCGGCCTTGACCACGGTCAGCTGTTCGACGGCTTCCGGCAGGTCCCGCTCGATCTGGCTCACCGCCTCCCGGACTTCGGTCGCCGCGGCGTCGAGGTCGATGTTGGGCTGGAAGACGGCGCGGATGCGGAAATTGTCCTCCTCGCTCGACGACCGGATTTCGGTCACACCGGACACCCGCGCGATTGCCCCTTCGACGAGGCTCGTCGCCTCGGCATCGACGGTCTCCGGAGAGGCGCCAGGGAAGTTCGCCCGGACCGTGACGATCGGCTGGTCGAGGTCCGGCAGTTCGCGCACCTCCACAGCGGAAAGGGCGGCCAGGCCGGCCAGGATGATCATCAGGTTCGCGACCATCATCAGCAGGGGCCGACGCACGGAGAGGCTGGGGAGGTCGCCCGCGGCCCGCATCATGAGCCCCCGTCCGCCGCGATCTCGACCGGGGCACCGTCACGCAGGCGCTGGATGCCCTCGACCACCACCTGTTCACCGGCCTCGACATCGGCGGTCACCAGGACGCTGCCGGCTTCGCGCTGGACGATACCGACTTCCAGGCGACGGGCGATCCCGTCGCGGATCGCCCACAGGAAGGCGCCGTCGGCCCCCCACATGACCGCGATCTCCGGCACCAGCGGGTAGCTGCGGCCGGCGATCTCGATCCCGACGCGGAAGCTCATGCCCGGGCGCAGCCGGTCGTCGCGGTTGTCGACCTCGGTACGGACGTGGATGTTGCGGCTGACCGGGTCGATGCGACTGCCGATCTCGACGATACGGCCGGTGGTGCGCACGCCGTCGGCGTCCCAGGCCGCGATCTCGACCGTGGTGCCGAGGTCGATCTGGCCCAGGTAGTCTTCCGGGACGTCGAAGCCGATCAGGAGGCGGGAGCGATCGTCGAGCGTCGCGATCACCGTGTCCTCGTCGATGCGATCGCCGATGTCGATGTCGGAGAGGCCGAGATGCCCGGCGAACGGTGCCGTCAAACTGCGGTCGGCAAGCGCGACTTCCGCCCGGGCGAGGTCGACGCGGGCCAGCTGGACGGCACTGTCGGCATCCTCCACCGAGGACTGCGGCACGGTCCCCGATCGCATCGCGCTCAGCCTATCGAGCCGGCGCCGGGCGTCGGCCAGGCGCAGCCGGGCGGCCTCCACCCTCAGCTGCTCGTCGCGGTCGTCGAGGCGCAGGAGCAGGGCGCCGGCCTCGACCAGGTCGTCGGTTTCGAAGAGGACTTCCGCGACCTCGCCCGCGCTGGCGGGGTGGAGCACGATCGATCGCCGCGCGCGGGAGGTTCCGACCGCCTCCAGTCGTGTCACGCGCGCCGCCGTCTCAACGCTGGCGATGCGCACGGCGACCGGGCGCGCGGCGCGCTGGGTGCCGCCGGTCGGCTGATTGCTGCGGTCGATGGCGATCTCGACACCGGCGACGGCCATGCCGGCGACGATCACCGCCAGCAATGTCGCCAGAAGGGCTCTCATGTCACCTCGGATCCGGGGACGCGGCTGCGGGCCACCATGGCCGGCGCTACGTTTCAACCACGATTTCATGAGGTTAGGGCTTTGCGCCTGCCAGGCAAGCACAAAGTGCCGACCGGGCCAGCTTTAAGGGCGCGTTAGGGGGATCGCTGTAGGTATCGGCCGATCGGGCGGGGCGGGTTTCGCGCGCCGCCGCCCTCTCCCGTTCCGGAGGTGCTTGCACGATGACGACCCCATCTCAAGGCGGCGGCAAGCCCCAGGTGAAGGCAAGCGGCCCGGCCAAGGGCAGCGGTTCCGCCAAGGGCATCGGCCAGGCGATCATCGTCGCCGGCGTTCTCGTCGCGCTCTCGATCCTTTTCGGCGGCGGGCCGTACCGGATGGTGGGGGCCGGTGACGGCATCACCTATCGGGTCAACACCTGGACCGGCAGCGTCACCTTCTGTTCCTTCCAGGGCTGTTTCCCGGCGCGCGAACGATAGCCGGCCGGGACATCTGGCGTTATGACCGGCGAATGGGCTAAAGCGGGCAAGGTTTGAGGCTCCGCGTTGGAAAGGAAGCGGCCGGCATGAAGAGCAGCGTCGCGCAATGAGCGAAGCGCCTTTCGTCTCCGTCGTCATTCCGACCTACAGCCGGGCCGACGACCTTCGCCGGTGCCTGCATTCGGTTCTCGCCTCCGACTGCGATGCTCTTGAGATCGTCGTCTCCGACAACTGCTCGCCCGACCACACCCAGGATGTGCTGGCCGAGTTCGCTGACCCGAGGGTTCGCAAGTTCCGGCAGGATGAGAACCTGGGCGCCGAACTCAACATGGCCTTCGTTCTCGACCAGGCGCGCGGCGACTGGGTCATCACGCTGACCGACGACGACTGGCTGATGCCGACGGCGATCGCCACCCTGCGCGTGGTTCTGGCCCAGGTCACCGATGTCGGCTTCGTGCTGTCGCCCCTGAAACAGATCGATCCACGCGGCTACCAGGCCGGCGACCATCTGTGGTTCGAGAAGGCGAGCCGCGACCCCGCCCTGCAGATCAGTGTCTTCGAGCCGGGTCCCGCGAGCCTGCAGAACCTGTTCTGGCACGGGCACGTGTTCACCCGCTGGTGCATGCGCCGCGATGTGATCGACATTGCCGGCTACCGCCGCCAGATCGGTCGACACCTCTACTCGCCCATGTGGATGACCTCTTCCGCGCTCCTCAACGCGAAGACCGTCTTCGTCAATCAGCCGCTGTGCACGCACCGGATCCTGAATCAAATCCACTGGAGCTACCCCGACGATTTCATGTACGGCGGCGTGCTCGACATGCTGGGTGAACTTCTTGCCGACGCACCGGCGGCGTTGAAGAGCATGGAGGTGACGACCGCGGCACGGGCGCTGGGACAGGTCGGCTTTGTCGCGTCGAAGGGGCCGGACCGGCTGGAACGCTATGCCGCCGCGCTCCTGCGCATTCCGGCCTTTGCCGCTATGGACCGCTTCGACTTCCTGCTGGAGGCCGCGGTGCGCAAGGCCGACGTGCCCGAGGACCAGAAGGCACGGGCGGCATCGGTCATCCAGTCCGCGCGGTCGGCGAAGCTTGAGGTTGCGAAGCAGGGATCGGGGAAATGAGGGCGATCATCCTGTGCGGCGGACAGGGAACCCGCCTGCGCGAGGAGACCGAGTACAAGCCGAAGCCCCTGGTCGATGTCGGCGGGCGGCCGATCGTCTGGCACATCATGAAGCTCTACGCCGCCCACGGCGTCCGCTCCTTCATCCTGTGCCTCGGCTACAAGGGACACATGATCAAGGAGTACTTCCTGAACTACCGGGTGATGACCAATGACGTCACCCTGAAGCTCGGCCAGGAACGCGAGATCGCTTTCCACGACTATCATGAGGAGGAACAGTTCGAGGTCACGCTGGCCGACACCGGCCAGGACGCCATGACCGGGTCGAGGGTCAAGCAGGTCCAGCGCTATGTTCCCGACGATACCGTTCTCGTGACCTACGGCGACGGATTGGCCGATGTTAATGTCACTGAACTGCTGGAGTTCCACCGCAGCCATGGCAAGCTCGCCACGGTCACGGCGGTGCTGCCGACCTCGCGGTTCGGCATTCTCGACCTGGCTGAGGGCGAAGTCCGGTCCTTTGCGGAGAAGCCCCGCATCGACGGCTGGTCGTCCGCCGGATACTTCGTCTTCGACCGGCGGGTGTTCGACTATTTTTCCGCGGACCTGTCCTGTGTCATGGAACGCGAACCGCTGGAACGGCTCGCCGCAGACGGCCAGTTGATGGCCTACCGGCACGATGGTTTTTTCTACGCAATGGACACCTATCGTGAATATCTGCACCTGAACGAGCTTTGGGCGTCCGGCGAGGCCCCTTGGAAATGTTGGTGACTTGGCGACCCGCGTAACCCAGTCTCAGAGCGGTTTCTGGACGGACCGGCCGGTCCTTGTGACCGGCGCGACCGGGCTTGTCGGCGGTGCCCTTCTTCGGCGCCTGGTCTCCGCCGGGGCGGCTGTCGTCGCCCTGGTGAGGGACTGGGTTCCGGCGTCGGAGGCCGCGGCGTCCGGGCTCCTCGCGGGCGTGGCCGTTGCCCGGGGAGATGTTCGCGATCAAGCCCTGATCGAACGCGTGCTGGGCGAGTACGAGGTGGCGACCGTGATCCATCTTGCCGCCCAGACCATCGTCGGCATCGCCAACCGCAACCCGATCTCGACTTTCGAGAGCAACATCCAAGGCACCTGGGCGCTTCTTGAGGCCTGCCGGCGATCGCCCAGGGTTACCGGCATCGTCGTGGCCTCCTCCGACAAGGCCTATGGCACCCAGGCTGTCCTGCCGTACACGGAGGACATGCCGCTCATCGGCGAGCATCCCTACGACGTCTCGAAGTCCTGTGCCGATCTCATCTCAGCCAGCTACGCTCACAGCTTCGGACTGCCTGTGACGATCACCCGCTGCGGCAATTTCTACGGGCCCGGAGACCTCAACTGGAACCGGATCGTCCCGGGCACGATCCGGTCGGTCCTGCGCGGAGAGCCGCCGATCATCCGCTCAGATGGGCAGTATGTGCGGGACTACTTTTTTGTGGAGGACGGGGCCGCGGCCTACATGTTGCTGGCCGAACAGATGGCCGATCGCCCGCAGCTCGTCGGGCGAGCCTACAATTTCTCGAACGAACTGCAGATATCGGTAAGCGATCTGGTCGATCGGATCCTGCGGGTCATGGGCTCGGACCTGGCACCCGTGGTCCTGAACGAGGCAACCAACGAGATCCGCCATCAGTATCTGTCGGCCGAGCGCGCGCGCAGCGAACTCGACTGGGCTCCCTTGTACAGTCTGGAAGAGGGGCTTGCCTTGACCGTCGACTGGTATCGCAGCCACCTGGCGGGCCGCGAAGGGGAGGGACCGGCATGACCGTCGCCGCACAGCCCGATGCGATGGGGACTTCGGTGCCCGACGGTCTCGAGGATGCCGAGGCCCGTCTGCGTTCCGAAATCCTGGACCTCGTGCACGCCCATCATGCCGCAGCCAACCGGCCGCGAGCATTCGTGCCGGGTGAAACCCCGGTTCCCGTTTCCGGTCGTGTCTGGGATGCGGAGGATGTCGCGACCCTGGTCGACTCGTCCCTGGACTTCTGGCTCACGACGGGCCGTTACGCGCGCGAATTCGAACGGGATTTCGCCAAGCTCTTCGGGCGGAAGTTCGCTCTTCTCGTCAATTCCGGTTCGTCCGCGAACCTGGTGGCACTCTCGGCGTTGACGTCCCCGTTGATGAAGCAGCGCCGGCTGATGCCGGGCGACGAGGTGGTGACCGTCGCATCGGGCTTCCCGACGACGGTGAACCCGATCCTCCAGAACGGCCTGGTGCCCGTTTTCGTCGATGTCGACGTCCCGACCTACAATGTCGACTGTGACGAGCTCGAAGCTGCGATCGGCCCGAAAACCCGCGCGATCATGATCGCCCATACGCTCGGCAACCCCTTCGATCTCGATCGGGTGACCGCGATCGCCGAGAAGCATGACCTGCTTCTCGTGGAGGACTGCTGCGACGCGCTCGGGGCGACGTGGAAAGGGCGCGGGGTCGGCACCTTCGGCCAGACCGCGACGGTCAGCTTTTATCCCGCCCATCATATCACCATGGGCGAGGGCGGGGCGGTCCTGATGGACCGGCCGATCGTGAAACGGGCCGCGGAATCGATCCGCGACTGGGGTCGCGACTGCTATTGCGAGCCCGGGGTCGACAACACCTGCGGCAAGCGGTTTTCCTGGCAACTTGGTGAGCTGCCGCAGGGCTTCGATCACAAGTACATCTACAGCCATGTCGGCTACAACCTGAAGGTTACCGACATGCAGGCCGCCGTCGGCGTCTCCCAGATGAAGAAGGTGCCGCGTTTCGTGGCCGCCCGGCGTGCGAATTTCGACAGGCTGATGGCGGGTCTCGGTCCCCTCGACGACGTGCTGATCCTGCCGAAAGCGACCGACGGCGCCGAGCCGAGCTGGTTCGGCTTCCCGATCGCCGTCCGCGAGGATGCCCCGTTCAGCCGCAATGCGCTGGTCGGACACCTCAACGCGCGCAAGATCGGCACACGGCTGCTGTTCGGCGGCAACCTTCTGCGCCAGCCGGCCTACGCCGATATTCCCCACCGCCGGGCGAGCAGCCTGCAGCGGGCCGATTTCGTCATGAACCAGGTGTTCTGGATCGGCGTGTACCCGGGCCTGACCCCGGACATGCTCGATTACGTGGCCGAAACGATCACCGGCTTCTGCCGCCGATGAATAACCCCGCGCGGCAAATCCTGGAGGAGGACGCAGCCTATGTCGCGGCGCGCCTGTCACCGGACGAGATCGCGGCGCTGGCCGGACAGCATGTCCTGATCACCGGGGCCGCGGGGTTCCTGCCGGGTGCCATCGTCGACGCCCTCTTTCATCTCAATGCAGGCCGGCTGGCCGAACGGCCGATGGCGCTCACCTTGCTCGGCCGGTCCTTCGCAAAGCTTGCCGCCCGCCACCCGGCCGTCAGGAACGACCCGAGGGTCAGCGTTCTGATCCAGGACGTGGCGGAACCGTTGCCACCCCTGCCGCCGATCGGCTTCGTCATCCACGCGGCGTCACCCGCGGCCCCGCAGCGCTTCATGCCCGACCCGGCAGGGCTCCTCGCCGCGAACACGACCGGCCTGGCACAGCTGTGCGCGCGGGCCCACGAGGACGGGTCTCGCGGGCTCCTCTACTTCTCCTCGAGCGAGGTCTACGGCAGCCCGGCACCCGATCAGATCCCCACGTCGGAGGAGGTCGTCGGCACTGTCGACTGGCGCCAGCCACGCGCCGTCTATGCCGAAGCCAAGCGGGCGGGAGAGGCGATCGCGCTCGCCTGGCAGCGCCAGCATGGCGTGCCGGTCCGGATCGTGCGGCCGTTTCACGTGCATGGCCCGGGCCTCGACATCGACGACGGCCGGATCGTTGGTGCGATGGTCAGGCGCGGCCTCGACCACGCGCCGTTCGAACTGGAAAGCGATGGGCGGGCGACGCGCACTTATGGCTATGTCTCCGACGCCACGGTCGGTTTCCTGAAGGCGATGTTGTCGGACCGGATGGGCGGCATCTGGAACATCGGCACGGACACGCCCGAAACCTCGATCCTGGAACTCGCGACGGTGATCGCCCGTCTGTTCGGCATCACCGATGCGGTCAAGGTCCGACCGGTCGCAGCCGAGGCCGGTTCACCCAGTCGCGCGCGCCCGGACCTCACCCGCATGCGCGAGGAGCTCCGCTGGTCGCCGGAGATCGGTCTCGAGGATGGCCTCGCCCGGACCGTCGCCTGGAACCGGGCGCGCGCGCAAGCGCCCGCGGCCGCCGTGGATACGTCGTCTGGGGTGGCGATCGCGCGGCAGACCTTGTCGCCAATTCCGGACCTCCTTGCCGGTCATGGCGGGGGCCGCCTCGGTCGCGATCCCTACTGGTCCATGATGCAGGCCCACCATCGAACGCTGGCCGACGCCGCGGTTCTCGTGCGCGGCAGCGTTGCCGGGGTTGCGGTTTCAGCCGACGGAACGCGCGTCCGCCTGGCGAACGGACTGACCCTTCGCCTCAATGCCGGCGACATCCGGGGAGCCGCCGCGCAT
>CAYNIS010000126.1:0-626 GCA_964397055.1 uncultured Rhodospirillaceae bacterium
CCGGTCGAGGGCTTCAAGATGCCGGTGCCGGACGTCGACGGCCCGTCCGCGGACCACGATGCCGGCGGCCCCGAACCAGAGGATCCGGATGCGACGACGGACAGCGGGCAGACCCTGACAATGCCGAAGCTGCGCATGGGCCGGCCGTGAACGCCGCCTCAGGCCGGTTTGGTAAGAGCGATGCCGTAAGCGTCCAGGACATCAAAGAGGTCACGGCGCGTGACAAGATCGTGGACGTCGACCGTTACCAGCTTGCCGAAAGCCCGCTCGAACACTGCGATACATGGGTCTGCGGTGAAGCGTGAGCTGTGGAGAATGCCATCGACCTGCGGCAGACCTGCGTCAAGGTCGGCCGAGAGAGCCCGGCCGGCTGCATGATTGGCGGAATGGGCCACGGCGGTCGGCGCCCCGATCCGGATCGGCCCGTCGTCGCGCAGATCAAGAAGCAGAAGCTCGCCGCTGGACTTGATCTCGACCACCGACCGGCTCTCGACCACCGACCGGCTCTCGACCACCGACCGGCTCTCGACCTCCGACCGGGGCAAACGGCGACGCTTGCGCCGGTCGAAGCGCCCGCGCACGACGGCTTCCCAGAAGCTGCAGCGAAGCGATGTCGACGCATAGAG
>CAYNIS010000126.1:636-8703 GCA_964397055.1 uncultured Rhodospirillaceae bacterium
CGGCCGGGTCGCTGAAGCCGCTGGGGGCGGGCACGGCGCTCAGGGGCTTGGTCGCATACTTGCTGCGCATCACACGCAAAGCGAGGCCGACCCGAACCCGCCGGCATTGTGCCGAGAGGCGAGCCGGGTCGTAGCGACCGTTCACACGAAGTCGCCCTGCACGTATCCGGCGGCGGCCGAGAGGACCGGGTCGAGGCGACCGCCTTTCAGCACGTCAAGGGGCATCCTGCCGTCGAGGGCGGCGCTCGGCGTCGTAAGCCAGACCCATGCCGCATAACCGTCTGGGAACAGAGGCAGCAGCTTGTCCAGCCCGATGACCGTCCGACCCTTAGCATCAAGCTGGCCTGCGGGCAACACGCAACCCCGGCGCGCGCCCTCCCAGCCCATCAGGACGCCCTTGCGCAGTCGATTGTGGACCGACTGCCGCCCCTTCAAACCGAGGCGCGCCGCCATCTCCTCCGACGTCAACAGGCCGTCACTCGACGACTCGACCGTTCGCCGGTCGAGCTCGGCGCGGGCATCCTGCGGGGACAGGTGCTTTGGTGGCTCGCCGCCGATCTCTTCGACCGTCTGGGCAAGAGCGCCTTGCGACAGAGCTTTCGCCGTGGATGACAACGCCCTTTCCACGGCCTCGGGATGAGCGGCGAGAACCTGTAGCTCAATGGCGCTCAAGTGAGCCGCAGCCCATTCGACGACCGCGCTCAACGCCCGAACCGTTTCGGACCTTTTGGCGGACAACTCCCCCTCCTTACGAAACCAGCCCAGGCGCAAGCCCCGTCAATTTCGTCTATTCCGTCCAATCCGTCAATTCCGGGCAGTCGAAGGCCGGACGCAAAGAAGCCGGACGCAAAGAAGCCGCCTGACGATATCGCCGGCGGCTCGAACAACAGCGCTCAACGCTGGAAGATGTTGGAGCGGGTGATGAGATTCGAACTCACGACCCTTACCTTGGCAAGGTAATGCTCTACCCCTGAGCTACACCCGCGCTCCGCAACCTGCCGGCAGCCCCGACAGACCTCAAACTATACGCGACGAAGGCCGGATTGCAAGACATGGATTGGCGCCGGCGAAGGTGGAGCCGATGCGCCACCCCTTGTTAAGAAGACAGCACCTTGAGATCCCCCTTGCCCTGAAGACCAGAGGCCGATGTCCGACAATCAACCCTTCACCGCAGCCGACCTCTACCGCCGCCTGGAGGAACTGGGCATCACGGTCCAGGTCCACGACCACCCGCCGCTCTTCACCGTCGACGATTCGAAGCGGCTGCGCGGCGAAATTCCGGGCGGCCACTGCAAGAACCTGTTCCTGAAGAACAAGAAGGGGGCGATGTGGCTGGTCGTGGCGCTGGAGGAGACCGCGATCGACCTCAAGGCCCTGACCAAGGTCCTGGACGCCGGGCGCCTGTCCTTCGGCTCGCCCGAGTTGCTGTACGAGACCCTCGGCATCACGCCGGGATCGGTCTCCCCGCTCGCCCTGATGAACGACCGGGACGTTTCCGTCTCCGTCATCCTGGAGCGGCGGATGATGGACCTCGACCTTCTGAACTACCATCCGCTCACCAACGAGCAGACGATCACCATCGCCGCCGCCGATCTCCGCCGGTTCCTCGACGCCTGCGGCCACCAGCCGGCGGTGATGGATCTGCCGATGCGCGCGGCAGAGCCGGACTAGCGCGTGTTCCAGCGATGTGGACCCACATCGCGGTTCGGAACGCGCGCCAACCAAGTGAACCTGAGCATTTTTCGAAAGAAGATGCTCTAGGAGGAACAATCCGCCGGGTAGCGCAGGCGGCCGGCACCATCCCCATATCCGCATCACATCGTTGGGGGTTGCGCCTTGCCGCGTTAGCCCTTCCAGTCCATGTCACACACGACAGAAGCGGGGACCAAGGCCCATGCAGATTCCGATCAACCAGGGGGCGGCCCCCCAGGGCGCGGCGATGGCAGGCGCCGGCGACGACCCGGTCATCGATGCCGACATGCGGACCTTCGAGACGGAGGTCATGCACGCCTCGATGACCATGCCGGTCATCGTCGACTTCTGGGCGCCCTGGTGCGGCCCGTGCAAGCAGCTGACGCCGGCGCTGGAAAAGGCGGTGCGCGCGCTGAAAGGGGCGGTGCGCCTGGTCAAGGTGAACACCGACCAGAACCCGCAGCTGGCCCAGGCACTGCGCGTGCAGTCGATCCCGACGGTCTACGCGTTCTTCCAGGGTCGGCCCGTTGACGGCTTCATGGGCGCGCTGCCGGACAGCCACGTCAAGCAGTTCGTCGACCGGGTCGCCGGGCTCGGCGGCGGCGGCGAGGCCGCCCAGGAGATCGAGGCGGTGCTGGCCGAGGCGGCGGAGGCACTGAAGTCCGGGGACATCGGCACTGCGGCCTCCATCTATGCAGAGGTCCTGCAGGCCGAGCCGGAAAACGCCGCCGCCATGGGCGGGCTCGCCAGTGCCATGATCGCCGCCGGCGACATCGACCAGGCGGAACAGGTGCTGGCCCAGGCGACCGACGAGATGAAGAAGGACCCGGCGATCGTCGCGGCCCTTTCCCAAATCGAGCTTGCCCATCAGGCGAAGACGACCGGCCCGGTGGCCGAACTCACCGCCGCGGTGACCAGGAACCCGGACGATCTAGAAGCCCGCTACGAACTCGCCGTGGCGCTCTATGCCGAAGGCGCCAACGAGGCGGCGATCGACCACCTGCTGGAGAGCATCCGGCGCGATCGCACCTGGAACGAGGAGGCGGCCCGCAAGCAGCTCGTCAAGCTGTTCGAGGCGCTCGGCCCGACCCACCCGCTGACCGCGTCGTCGCGCCGGCGATTGTCCACGATCCTCTTCTCCTGACGCCCCACCGGGGCGTCTCCCGCCTCCGTGAAGGACAGGCCATGTCCGCATTCGATCCCAGTTTCGAGCAGCTGCCGCAGACGCTCCCGATCTTCCCGTTGACCGGGGTGCTCCTGCTGCCGCGTGGGGAGTTGCCGCTAAACATCTTCGAGCCGCGCTACCTCGCCATGACCGACGACGCGCTCCGGGCGGAACGCCTCATCGGCATGGTCCAGCCGAGACATCCGGGACCTGACCGGCGGGCTGCCCCGGAGGTGTTCGAGATCGGCTGTGCCGGGAAGATCACCGCATTCCAGGAAACCGACGACGGCCGCTATCTCCTGTCGCTCAAGGGGCTCGCGCGGTTCCGGGTGGTCGAGGAGATGCCGACGGTGCGCGGCTACCGGCGTGTGGTCGCCGATTGGGGGCCGTTCGCCGGGGATCTGGTGGCGCCCCGGGACGAACTGGTCAACCATGACGGCGACCCGGTCCGGTCGCATTTCGTCGACCTCCTGCGCGACTATCTCAAGATGCACTCGATCCGGGCCAACTGGGAGGCGATCGAATCGACGCCGACCGAGAAGCTGGTCTCCACCATCGCCATGATCTGCCCGTTCGAGCCGAACGAGAAGCAGGCGATCCTGGAAGCCGGCGGCCTTGACGAACGGCTCAAGCTGATGACGACGATGCTGGAGATGAGTGTGGCCGGGTCGGCCGAGGCCGGTGATGGGGCGAGGCACTGATGACCGACGACACGGCGAGCGGGGCGGCGGGTAGCGGGGCGACGGCGGGCGACGGCGACGTTCCCCCGGCGGATCACGTGGAACCGGGGGTCGACCCCAGGCTGCTCGAAATCCTGGTCTGCCCGCAGACCAAGGCGCCGTTGCGCTACGACCGGGTTCACCAGGAGCTGATCTCGGACGCCGCCGGCCTCGCCTTCCCGATCCGCGACGGCATCCCGATCATGCTGATCGACGAGGCCCGCGAACTCGGCGACGGCGACCGTCTGCGCCAGCGCTGATCCGGCGGCCGGGCGCATGGAACAGGTCACCGAACACTGGCCGACGGAGATCCGCCTGAAGACGGCGGACCGACGGCTCGTGGTCACCTTCGACAACGGCGACAGCTTCTCCCTGCCGGCGGAGTACTTGCGCGTCGAAAGCCCCTCGGCGGAGGTCCAGGGTCACGGTGCCGCGGAAAAGCGGATCATCGGCGGCAAAGGTGCGGTGGCCATCACCGCGGTCGAGCCGATCGGCAACTATGCGGTTCGCCTGGTGTTCGACGACGGCCACCAGACCGGCATCTTCACCTGGCGCTACCTGCACGAGCTGGGCCGCGAGCAGGACGGCCGCTGGCAGGCCTACCTCGCCGCGCTCGAGGCAAAGGGAATCGGGCGCTAGACTGCGCGCCATGACCGCTCACGACCTGCCCGTCGCCAAGGCCGATATCGAAGCCGCCGCCGACCGCATCCGCGGCCATGTGCGTGAGACCCCGCTCCTCGATCTTGCGGCGGGGGCCCTCGGCATCGGCGTGCCGGTCGTCCTGAAGCTCGAATTCCTGCAGCATACGGGGTCCTTCAAGCCGCGCGGCGCCTTCAACACGCTGTTGTCGACGGATGTGCCGACGGCGGGCGTGGCCGCGGCGTCCGGCGGCAACCACGGGGCGGCCGTCGCCTTCGCCGCGCACAGCCTGGGCCACCCGGCGCGCATCTTCGTGCCGGAAATCTCGAGCCCCGTGAAAATCGCCAAGATCCGTGCCGCCGGGGCGGACGTGGTGGTCGAGGGGGCGCGCTATGCGGATGCGCTCGCCCTTTGCGAGGCGCACATCGCGGCAACCGGGGCGCTGTCGATCCACGCCTATGACGCGGATGCGACGATCGCCGGCCAGGGCACCGTCGGCCTGGAGTTCGAATGCCAGCGGCCCGGCCTCGACACCGTCCTGGTGTCGGCCGGCGGCGGCGGCCTGATCGCCGGCATCGCCCGCTGGTTGGAGGATCGGGCGAGGGTGATCGGGGTCGAGCCGGCAGGGTCCTCCGCCCTCAGGTCAGCACTCGACGCCGGCGGCCCGGTCGACGTGTCGGTCGAGAGCATCGCCGCCGACTCGCTGGGCGCGCGCAATGTCGGCGCACGGGTCCACGCCATCGCCAGCCGCTTCGTCGACGATGTCGTGCTGGTCGACGACGACGCCATCCGGGAAACCCAGGCGCGGCTCTGGCGCGACTGCCAGATCGTCACCGAACCGGGTGGGGCGACCGCCCTTGCGGCGCTCGCGTCCGGGGCCTATCGCCCCTGCCCGGACGAGCGCGTCGGCGTCCTGGTCTGCGGCGCCAACACCGACCTTTCCCGGTTCCCGGCCTGATCGCGGCATCAACGCCGGGCTTCCCCTGCCGCCCGGGCACGCGATACTGAGGAAGGGCGGCCCGACGCGCTCATGGAAGAATGGCGGCCGACAGCCAGGGGAGGAAAAGCGCCATGAAGGCCGCGGACGCAATCGCCGCCATCCTGAAGAAGGAGGGGGTGGAGATCCTGATCGGCTATCCGGTCAACCACGTCATCGAACACGCCGCCCATGTCGACATCCGCACCGTGATCGTGCGCCAGGAACGGGTCGGCCTGCACATGGCCGACGCCATTTCCCGTCTGACACGCGGTGCCAAGATGGGCGTGTTCGCCATGCAGCATGGTCCGGGGGCCGAAAACGCCTATGGCGGGGTGGCCCAGGCGTTCGGCGAGAGCGTGCCGATCCTGGTCCTGCCGATGGGCTATGCCCGGCGGCTGATGCATGTGCCGCCCAACTTCAATTCCACCTTCGCCATGGCCCAGGTGACCAAATCGGCGGAAACGCTGATGAGTGCCAAGGACATCCCGGCGGTGTTCCGGCGCGCCTTCTCGGCCCTGCGCAACGGGCGCGGCGGGCCGGCCCTGGTCGAGATCCCGATGGATGTGTTCCAGGAGGAGATCGACGACGACTTCGCCTACGAACCGGTCTATTCAGCCCGGTCGGGACCCGATCCGGAGACCGTCGAGCGCGCGGCGGACGAGTTGGTGCGTGCCGACCGGCCGGTCATCTACGCCGGCCAGGGTGTCCACTACGCCCAGGCCTATGACCAGCTGAAGGCGCTGGCGGAGCGTCTCGCCGCCCCGGTCACCACCAGCCTGCAGGGCAAGTCGGCGTTCCCGGAGGACCACCCGCTGTCTCTCGGCTCCGGCGGGCGCGCGATCCCCAAGCCCGTGCACCACTTCCTTCAGGCAAGCGACCTGATCTTCGGGATCGGCTGCAGTTTCACGGAGACCTCCTTCGGGGTCGCCATGCCGAAGGGCAAGCGCATCATCCATGCCACGCTCGACCCCGCCCACCTGAACAAGGATGTGCCGTCGATCCTGGGCATGGTCGGCGATGCCGCCCTCACCCTCGATGCCGTCATCGCGGCGGTCGATCGTCGGCTGAACGCGCCGCGCGATGCCGGGGCGGTCGCCGCGGAAATCGCCTCCATCCGGGCGGAATGGCTGGCCGACTGGGCGCCCAAGCGGGACTCGGAGGAGACCCCGCTGTCGCCCTATCGCGTGCTGAGGGACCTGCACGACACGGTCGACCGGTCGAACGTCATCATCACCCACGACGCCGGCAGCCCGCGCGACCAGCTCTCCCCGTTCTGGCAGTCGATCGCCCCGCTCAGCTACCTTGGATGGGGCAAGACCACCCAGCTCGGCTACGGCCTCGGCCTCGCCATGGGGGCCAAGCTCGCCCATCCCGAAAAGCTGTGCATCAATGTCTGGGGCGATGCCGCGATCGGTTTCACCGGCATGGATTTCGAGACCGCGGTGCGCGAGCGCATCCCGATCCTGTCGATCCTGCTCAACAACTTCTCGATGGCGATCGAGATCCGGATCATGAAGGTCTCGACCGAGAAATACCGGTCGACCGACATCTCCGGCGACTATGCCGCGATGGCGCGGGCATTCGGCGGGTATGGCGAGCGCATCACCGAGCCGGCGGACATCGTGCCCGCGATCCGGCGCGGCATCGCCGCGACCGAGGCCGGCCAACCCGCCCTCTTGGAGTTCATCACGGCGAAGGAGACCGCGATCTCGGCCTTCAAGTGACGGCGGGGCCTGTCACGCGGCCTCCCCGCCGCCATTATTCACGCTCAGCGTAACGAGGTCGGCGGCGTGGTCCGCCGATCCTTCCGCATGATCGAGGACAGTGACGCCTTGACCGCCGCCGGTCATCCCGGACCCGATCCGATCGTCCCCAGTCGCGCCGACTTGCGCCGGCGGTTCGGGTTCGGTGCAGCCGGCCTCGGGGCGGTCCTTGCGCTCGCCATGCTGCTCGCCTGTGTGCCGTGTTCGACCGGGCGGGCCGGCGACGGCACCCAGATCGACAGCCGCAGTGCCGAACGGGCGGCGATCGACTACGCCAGCGCGCTGCTCGACGGCGATATCGACCGGATCATGGCGGTCATCAGCCTGCCCTTCATGCTGAACGGCGAGATGGTCGTCGACCATGACAGCCTGCGCCGGGTGCTGGCGGACAGCCTGGGCGGCGGGCAGTCGGACCTGCCGCGGACCCGCTCGCTCTCGGTCCAGCCGCGGGTCGGCATTCGCACTTCCATGCACATCGACAGCTTCGGCGGCGACGGCAATGCGGTCGCCGACCAGTTGGCGCTGACGGCGAAGGATCACATGGTCATCCTGACCCTGCCCAGCCGCAATTCGGAGGGCCTTCAGGTCTATGTCCGATCGGTCGGCGGCAAGGCCCGGATCGCCGGCAGCTGGCGCTGAACTACTGCAGGAAACGCCGCAGGACATCCGCGGGATCGGGCGCGGACGGACGGCTTTCGGTCTCCGCCGGCGGCGGCGTTTCGTCGGCGGCACCCGCGTCGCTGCCCGCGTCCGTCGGTGCCGCGGCAGGAGCGTCTTCCTGGTCGGGCGAGCCGCCGCCCAGGCCCTGGAGCAGCCCCGGGATCAGGTCCTGCGGGGAGGGCGTGTCCCCGCCCTGTCCGCCGCCGAGCCCCTGCAGCAGTTGCCCGGCGCCCTGAAGCTGTTGCAGGGCGTCGTCGGGGACCAGCCCGCGCAGGCTCTCCGGCAGGTCCTCCAGGCTGTCCGCGCCGACCACGGCCGCGCGCGCCACGGCGGCCCAATCCACCTCGTAGCCGATCGCATTGAAGCTGCCGGTCACCTTGACCGGGATGTCGATACCGCTGAGATCGGCGCCACCGTCCTGTCCGGCCAGCGTGCCGACCAGCCGCGCGA
>CAYNIS010000127.1:0-3088 GCA_964397055.1 uncultured Rhodospirillaceae bacterium
TGCGGCCATCAGAACGGCGGACGACAGGAGGTCCAGCGTCATGATGCGCGGGCTCCAGGCCTCAGGTCGCGGGCTTTCCTGCGCCGAGTGCGGTCGTTAGGGTCCCCGCCACAGATCGCCCCGGCGACCCCTTCGGCGTTGCGGGCACGGCGGATGAACAACGGGATCAGGACAGGATCGACCATGGTGTCTCGGGAGGGCGGCCCAACGGGAGGTGTCGCTGCGGTCATCGTCGCCGCCGGCAGCGGTGTCCGGTTCGGCGGCGCGCTTGCGAAGCAGTATCGCATGCTTGGCGACCGAACGGTTATCCGGCACACGGTCGAACGCTTCCTTGCCCACCCGGTGATCGACCGGGTGCAACTGGTGATCAATCCGGCCAACCGGGCCCTGCTCGAGCGCTCCCTGGCCGGCCTGATCGGCAGGGAGCCGCGCCTCGCCGAGCCGGTTGCGGGCGGCGACACCCGCCAGGCATCGGTCCTCGCCGGGCTGGAGGCGCTGAAGGACAGCGAGCCGGCCCATGTCCTGATCCACGACGCGGCGCGTCCGCTGGTGACCGCCCAGATCGTCGACCGGGTGCTGGCCGGGCTGGAAGCGGCGCCGGCGGAGATAGCCTCCGTTCCGGCAACCGACACGCTGCGCCGGGTCACCGACGGCCGCTCCGCCGGCACGATTGATCGCACCGGCCTGTGGCACGCCCAGACGCCGCAGGGGTTCCACTTCGCCGCGATCCTGGCCGCCCACCGGACCCATGCCGGCGATGCCCTGACCGACGACGGCGCCGTGGCCGAGGCCGCCGGGCTCGCGGTCACGGTGGCGGAGGGCGACCCCGACAACATCAAGCTGACGACCGAGGCCGACCTGGTGAGGGCGGCATCGATCCTGGCGGCCCAGCGGCCGGCCGCGGGGGCTCAACCCGCGCGGGTGTCGTTCCGCACCGGCATCGGCTACGACGTCCATCGCCTGGAGCCGGCCGACGGCATCATCCTGTGCGGCGTCCAGATCGACCACGACCATGGCCTCTCCGGCCATTCCGACGCCGATGTCGGCCTGCACGCGATCACCGATGCCATTCTGGGGGCGCTGGCCTGCGGCGATATCGGTCAGCACTTCCCGCCCTCCGACCCGCAATGGAAGGGGGCGGATAGCGCCCGGTTCCTGGAACATGCAGCACATCTGGCCGCCGTCAGCGGGGCCACGATCGAACACATCGACGTGACACTGATCTGTGAACGGCCGAAGATCGGACCGCATCGTGCCCGAATGACCGATCGCATTGCCGAGATCCTGGGGATCGAGCCGGCCTCGGTCGGGGTGAAGGCGACCACCACGGAGCGCCTGGGCTTCACCGGCCGGGGCGAGGGGATCGCCGCACAGGCGGTGGCAACCTTGAGGATCGAGCGATGACCCTGGCGATCTTGTCCCACGCCGACAACCTCGCCGCCCTGGCCGATGCGACGATCAAGCGGCTGATCGCAGCGAAGCTGATGGTGGCAACGGCCGAGAGCTGCACAGGCGGGCTCATCGCCGGGGCGCTGACCGCCGTCGCCGGCTCCTCGGCCACCGTCGAGCGCGGCTTCGTCACCTATTCGAACGAGGCCAAGATGGAGCTCCTCGGCGTGCCGGGGGCAGACCTCGAGGCACATGGCGCGGTGAGCGAACCGGTGGCCCGCGCGATGGTGATCGGTGCCCTGCGGAACGCGCGGGCCGACATCGCAGTCGGCGTCACCGGCATCGCGGGGCCGGCGCACGGCGGTAGCCCGACCGACAAGCCGGTCGGCCTCGTCTTCATAGCCTGCGGGCGCAAGGGGGCGGAACCGAGGGTCGAGCGGCACATCTTCCCGGGCGATCGCACTGAAGTGCGTTGCCTCACGGTCAAGCGCGCGCTCGAACTCCTCCTGGAAGCGGCGGCCTGAACGCGGCGGTCAGCGCGTGCCGCCGGCCGCCGCCTTGGCGTGCGGCGGGGTGACGAGATCGGGCTTGCCGTAGAGGTCGCGTGCGCGCGCCTCGAACGCGCCGACCATTCGGCGCACCGCCTCATGGAAGAACAGGCTCATCAGTTTCTGCAGGATCGCCGTCCGGAACTCGAAATCGATGAAGAAGTCGACCCGGCAGCCGCCGTCCTCGGTCGGCGTGAAGGTCCAATGGTTGCTCAGATAGCTGAGCGGCCCGTGCAGGTATTTCACCTGGATCCGATGGGGCGGATCGAGCGTCACTTCGGAGGAGAAGCGTTCGCGGATCAGCTTGTAGCCGATGATCAGGTCGCCCAGCATGACATTGCCGTCGCGCTTGGTGATGCGCGCCCCGATGCACCAGGGCAGGAACTCGGGATAGCGATCCACATCCGCAACAAGGTCGAACATCTGTTGCGGGGAATACGGAACGATCCGGGTTTCAGCGTGCGTCGTCATTAACCTAACTTTTCACGGGGCAGGCCAACTCGCCAGCCCTAGCTCGCAGCGGCGGAAAGCCGCGCCGCCCGCGCATCCCGCAGACGACGGAAGTCGTCGCCCGCGTGATAAGAAGAACGCGTGAGCGGGGTGGCGGACACCATCAGAAAGCCCTTGGCCCGCGCCATCTTCTCCAGCTGCTTGAACTCGTCCGGCTCGACGAACCGGTCGATCGCCGCGTGCTTTCGGGTCGGCTGCAGATACTGGCCGATGGTCAGGAAGTCGACATCGGCTGCGCGCAGGTCGTCCATGACCTGGACGATCTCGTCACGCGTTTCGCCGAGCCCGACCATGATCCCGGACTTCGTGAACATCGCCGGATCGAGGCGCTTCACCCGGTGCAGCAGTTCGAGCGAGGTGAAATAGCGCGCGCCCGGCCGGATGGTGGGATAGAGCCGCGGCACGGTCTCCAGATTGTGGTTGAAGACATCGGGGCGGGCGGAAACGACCGCTTCGATCGCCCGGTCCTTGTCGCGGAAGTCTGGCGTCAGGATCTCGATCGAGGTCCCCGGCGCGGCCGCGCGGATCGCTTCGATCACGGCGACGAAATGGCCGGCGCCGCCGTCGTCAAGGTCGTCCCGGTCGACCGAGGTGATGACCACGTGCTCAAGGCCCATTTCCGCCGTCGCCTCGGCAACGCG
>CAYNIS010000127.1:3098-8627 GCA_964397055.1 uncultured Rhodospirillaceae bacterium
GGGCTCCCCCCGGTCCAGGTGGTCCGGCCGGCCGGTCGCGACATTGCAGAATGCGCAGGCCCGGGTGCAGACCTCCCCCATGATCATGAAGGTTGCGTGTTTCTTGGCCCAGCATTCGCCGATGTTCGGGCAGCCCGCTTCCTCGCACACGGTCGCGAGCTTCTTCGAGCGCATCAGGTCGCGGGTTTCGCGATAGCCCTTGGACGTCGGCGCCTTGACGCGAATCCAGGCAGGCTTGCGCATTACCGGCTGGTCGGGCTTGTGCGCCTTTTCCGGATGGCGCGGGCGCTGGGTCCCCTCGGTCATGGGCCGTCTCTTGAAGCTACCGGCGGCAGCCCCGTTAACCAGGCTGCCCTCCCCCTCAAGATCGACGGGCCTCTCTCGGCTTTCAAGCCCGGCGGCGGGATGCCGCCCCTGCGACGGCGCGTCCGCGGCGATCAGAAGTGCAGGGTTTCGCCATACGCGTCGAGCACGGCCTCATGCATCATCTCGCTCAGCGTCGGGTGCGGGAAGATGGTGTGCTTGAGCTCCGCCTCGGTCGTTTCCAGCGTCTGGGCGATGGCGTAGCCCTGGATCAGCTCGGTGACCTCGGCCCCGATCATGTGGGCGCCCAGCAGTTCCCCGGTCGTGGCATCGAAGACCGTCTTGATCAGGCCCTCCGGCTCGCCCAGCGCAATCGCCTTGCCGTTGCCGATGAACGGGAACCGGCCGACCTTGACCTCATGGCCGGCGGCCTTGGCCCTGGCTTCCGACAGGCCGACCGAGGCGACCTGCGGCATGCAGTAGGTGCATCCCGGGACCCGCCTGGTGTCAAGCGGATGCACGCCCTCGACACCGGCGATCTTCTCGACGCACAACACGCCCTCGTGCATCGCTTTGTGGGCGAGCCACGGAGGGCCGACCACATCGCCGATGGCGTAGACGTCGGGCTCGGCGGTGGCGAGCCATTCATCGACGACGATGTGGCCGCGGTCGGTCTCGACCTTCGTCGCATCGAGACCGCAGTCCTCGACATTGCCGGTGATGCCGACGGCGGAGATCACCCGATCGACCGTCACCTTTTCAGTCTTGCCGGCGATCTCGATCGATGCGGTGACGCTGTCGGCACCCTTCTCCAGAGCTGTGACCTTGGCATTGGTCATCAGGCGCATGCCCTGCTTCTCGAAGGTCTTGGCGGCGAACGCCGAAATCTCCTCGTCCTCCGCCGGCAGGATGCGGTCGACCACCTCCACCACCGTCACCTCGACGCCCATGGTGCGGTAGAAGCTCGCGAACTCGATGCCGATGGCGCCGGAGCCGACCACCAGGATCGATTCCGGCATCGCGTCCGGCACCATCGCTTCCTTGTAGGACCAGACGAGCTTGCCGTCGGGTTCCAGCCCCGGCAGGACGCGCGCGCGGGCCCCGGTCGCGACGATGATGTGCTTTGCGGCCAGCGTGGAGGCACCGTCCTTGTCCTCGACCTCCACCTTGCCGCCGCCGCCAAGCCGGGCATGGCCGTCGATGACGGTCACCTTGTGCTTCTTCATCAGGTAGCGAACGCCGTCGGACAGTTGCTTTGCGACCTTGCGCGAGCGCTTCACGACCTTGCCGACGTCATAGGAGATGTCCCGGGCGGAAAGGCCGAAGGCATCCAGGTTGTTTACCAGATGGTACACCTCGGCCGTGCGCAGCAGCGCCTTTGTCGGGATGCAGCCCCAGTTGAGACAGATGCCGCCCATGTGCTCACGCTCGATAACCACCGTCTTGAAGCCGAGCTGGGCAGCCCGGATCGCGGCGACGTAGCCGCCCGGGCCACCGCCCAGAACAGCGAGGTCGAAGGACTGATCGGCCATGGGTTGGGTCCTTGCCTGAAGGCGAAGTAGAAGGCGAAGGCGGTCATCCGGCCCGAGGTGGCCGCTGCTAGAGAAGCCCGTTCTAGAGCAACATCATCACCGGCTCTTCGACCAGGGGCTTGAAGGCCTGCAGCCAGCGCGCGCCGACGGCGCCGTCGATCACCCGGTGGTCGCAGGTCAGCGTGCAGGTCATCACGGTCGCCCGCGCCATCTCGCCGTCCTTCACCACGACCCTGGGCTCGCCGCGGCCGACCGCGAGGATCGCCGATTGCGGCGGGTTGATGATCGCGGTGAAGTCACGAATGCCGAACATGCCGAGGTTGGAGACGGAAATCGTGCCGCCCTCGTACTCTTCCGGCTTCAGCTTCCCGTCGCGCGCGCGGGCCGCCAGGTCCTGCACCTCGGCGGCGATGTCGGCGAGGCCCTTGGCCTCGGCATGGCGCACGACCGGCGTGATCAGGCCGTTCGGCGTGTCGACCGCAACCCCCATGTGGACGTGCTCGAAGTACAGCATCTCCGTGTCGGTCCAGTGGGCGTTCACCTCCGGCACCTTTCGGCAGGCCATCGCCATCGCCTTGATGACGAAGTCGTTGACCGAGACCTTGATCCCGTCGAGGCGATCGTTCAGCTGCTTGCGCGCGGCCAGAAGCTGGTCGATCTCGCAATCGACGGTCAGGAAGAAGACCGGTTTGGTCTGCGACGACTCGGTCAGCCGGCGCGCGATCGTCTTGCGGATCGTGGAGTGCTTCTCGGCCTGGTAGGCAAGGCCGTAGCTGTCCGCAACCGCCCTGGCATCGATGGTCGACGCCGGCGACGGTGCTGCCGCGGCCGATGGCGCCGGCCGTACCTTTCCGGCGTCGGGCGCGGCCGCTGCTTTCGCCGGTCGGGGCGATGCCAGGGCCGCCTCGATATCGCGCTTGATGACCCGGCCGTGGGGACCCGATCCCTCGATCGCGCCGATGTCCAGATCGTTCTGGCCGGCAAGCCTGCGCGCCAGCGGGCTCGCGAACACGCGCCCACCCGCGTCCGGGGCGGCCGCTTTCGGTTCCGGCTTTTCCGCCGCCTGGGATGCTTCGGCTTCCGGCTCGACCGCGTCCGCGTCCGCGTCTCCGGCAGGTGCCGGTTCCGGCGGTTCAGGCGTCTCCGGCCCGTCCCCGGGCACCGCATCGGCGGCGTCCGGCTCATAGCCCTCGAGCGCGCTGTCGTCTTCCCCTTCCGCCAGCAGGATCGCGATCGGCTGGTTGACCGGAACCGCTTCCGTGCCCTCGTCGACGAGGAGCTTGGCGACGGTCCCCTCGTCGACCGCCTCGAACTCCATGGTCGCCTTGTCCGTCTCGATCTCGGCGATGACGTCGCCCGGGGCGACCTTGTCACCGACCTTGACCTGCCAGGTCGCGAGCGTGCCTTCGGACATGGTCGGCGACAGCGCCGGCATGGTCACCGTGATGGGCATGGCGAAGGCTCCAGCATCGGGTCGCGGGGAATCGACAAGCGTAAATCAGTTGAGATAGGCGGCCTTCTTCACCGCCTTGACGACGTCGCCGGCCTGCGGCAGGGCCAGCTTCTCCAGATTGGCGGCATAGGGGAGCGGCACGTCGGCGGCGTGGACGCGAACCACCGGCGCATCCAGGTGGTCGAAGGCGTGTTCCATCATCAGCGCGGCCATTTCCGACCCGATGCCGGCGAAGGGCCAGCCCTCCTCGACCGAGACCAGCCGGTTGGTGCGCTTCACACTGTCGACCACGGTCGCGACGTCGAGCGGCCGGATCGTGCGCAGGTCGATGACCTCGACCTCGATGCCGCTCTCGGCCAGCTGGGCCGCCGCCTCCAGCGCTACCCCGACCATCCGGGAGTAGGCGACGACGGTGCAGGCGTCACCCGGGCGGATCACCCGCGCGCGACCGATGGGCAGGACATGTTCGGGGTCGGTCGGCACATCGTCGAAGGACTGGCCGTACATCAGTTCGTGTTCCAGGAACACGACCGGGTTGGGATCGCGGATCGCCGCCTTCAGAAGACCCTTGGCGTCGGCGGCATCATAGGGGGCGATCACCTTCAAGCCGGGCACATGGGCATACCAGCTGGCGTATTCCTGGCTGTGCTGGGCGGCGACACGGGCGGCTGCCCCGTTCGGGCCGCGAAAGACGATCGGGCAGCCCATCTTGCCGCCGGCCATGTAGAGCGTCTTGGCCGCCGAATTGATGATGTGGTCGATCGCCTGCATGGCGAAGTTGAAGGTCATGAACTCGACGACCGGCTTGAGGCCGCCGAACGCCGCCCCGACGCCCAGGCCGGCGAAGCCGTGCTCGGTAATCGGCGTGTCGATCACCCGCTTGGGACCGAATTCGGCGAGCAGGCCCTGGCTGACCTTGTAGGCCCCCTCGTACTCGCCGACCTCCTCCCCCATCAGGAAGACCGCCTCGTCACGGCGCATCTCCTCGGCCATGGCGTCGCGTAGCGCCTCGCGCACGGTCTTGCGCTCGACCTCGCCGTCATAGGCGGTTTCGGCGGGGGGCTGCGGCATTGCGCCAGCGTCGTCGCTCTGCTGCCGCACAGGCTTTGCGGCCGGCTTGCTCGGTTTCGACGAGGCTTTCTCGTCCTTGTCTTGCTCCTTGTCTTCCTCGGCCGGCTTTGTTTCGGACGGCTTTGTTTCGGACGGCTTTGTTTCGGACGGCTTTGTTTCGGACGGGGGGGCGACATCGGCGGCAGGACCCTCGCCCTTCAGACGCATGATCGGCGTGTTGATCGCGATCCCCTCGGTCCCCTCCTCGACCAACAGTTCCTCGACCTCGCCCTCGTCGGCGGCCTCGAACTCCATGGTCGCCTTGTCGGTCTCGATCTCGGCGATGACGTCCCCGGGGTTAACCTGGTCGCCCGGCTTGACCAGCCACTTGGCGAGTGAGCCTTCGGTCATGGTCGGCGACAGCGCCGGCATCAGGATATCGATGGCCATGAAGCCCTCGTGGCGGAGGATCAGGGGAAGGAACGGAGACGCTGCCGGACAGCCGCCCTCGTCATGCGTCGATCAGGACGTCGGTCCACAGCTCGGCCGGGTCGGGTTCCGGGGAAGCCTGGGCGAACTCCGCACTTTCCGCGACAATGGCGCGGATCTCGCGGTCGACCTCCTTCAGGCCGTCCTCGTCGGCGATGCCGCGATCCAGCATCACCGCCTTCAGCTGCTCGATCGGGTCGCGCTCCTGGCGGAACTTGTTGAGCTCTTCCTTGGTCCGGTACTTGGCCGGATCGGACATCGAATGGCCGCGATAGCGGTAGGTCTGCATCTCCAGGATCTGCGGGCCGTTGCCGGCGCGGATGTCCTCCAGCGCGGTGCGGGTCGCGGCCATCACGTCCATGACGCTCATCCCGTCGACCTGGTGGCCGGGGATGCCGTAGGCCTTTCCACGCATGCAAAGAGCCCCGGCGGAGGCGCGCTCCTGGCTGGTCCCCATGCCGTACTTGTTGTTCTCGATGATGTAGAGCACCGGCAACTGCCAGAGGGCGGACATATTGAAGCTCTCGTAGACCTGCCCCTGGTTGACCGCGCCGTCGCCCATGTAGGTCGCGCACACGCCGCCGTCGCCGCTGTAATGGTGGCTGAAGGCGAGGCCGGCGCCGATCGGCACCTGGGCGCCGACGATGCCATGTCCGCCGAAGAAGCGCTTGTCACGGCTGAACATGTGCATCGAGCCGCCCT
>CAYNIS010000128.1:0-8614 GCA_964397055.1 uncultured Rhodospirillaceae bacterium
GGCGGCAACGGCGATCGAGACGACGCCGGAGGGCACCGTGCTCAAGGCCGCGGCCAACCCGCGCGGCATGCAGGGCTACGCGGTGGGTCGCTGAACAGGGTCGATGGCCGCGCGGGCACGGCCGCCGATCCGGGCCGCCAGCGGCTCAGGCACTCTTCGCCTGGACGAACTGCCCGACTTCGGTCTGGAGCTCGGCCGAGTGCCGGGCGAGCGCGTCGGACGCGGTCAGCACCTCGGTCGCGGCCGATCCGGTCTCGCCGAACGCCATCATCACGCCGGCGATGTTGGCGCTGACCTCCTGGGTCGATGCCGCCTGCTCCTCCACCGCGCCGTTGATCGCCGTGGCGATCTGGCTCACTTCCTCGATCACGGTCGCGATCGCCTGGATCTCGTCGACGGCGTTCCTGGTGCCGGATTGGATCGACTGGATGTGGACGGCGATGTCCTCTGTCGCCTTGGCGGTCTGGTCGGCCAGCGCCTTCACCTCCGCGGCGACCACGGCGAAGCCCTTGCCGGCCTCCCCGGCGCGCGCCGCCTCGATGGTCGCGTTGAGGGCCAGGAGCTTGGTCTGGTTCATGATCGAGGTGATGATCTTCATCACGTCGCCGATCCGGTCCGCTGCCTGGGACAGAAGGGCGACCTCCTGGTTGGAGCGTGCGGCCTGTTCGACCGCGCTGTTGGCGACGCTCGCCGCCCGGCTGACCTGGGCGGAGATTTCCTGGATCGACGCCGTCATCTCCTCGGCCGCGGCCGACACGGTCTGCGACTGGCTGGAGGTTTCATCCGCGGTGGAGGCGAGGGAATGGGCCGAGCCCTTCAGCTCCTCCGACGCCGCGGACACCGCCTGGGCGAGTTCGGTCATGCTGCCGGCGAGCTTCATTTCGGCGGTGATCACCGACCAGCTGTTGACCGCGCCGACATAGCGGCCATCCGGGCCGGTGACCGCCGACACGTTGAGGTCGAGCTTTTCCGGCCCGAGGCCGATGGTGGCCCGGTGCGGGAGGTTCCTGGGATCGGCGAGCAGCCGGCGCTGGTGTTCCGGGTTCTTGTGGAAGATGTCGATCGACTTGCCCTGCAGATCCGCCGCACGGCAGGGCAGGACATGTTCGATGTCCATCAGCCGGGTGCGGCTCTCCTCGTTCATGTAGTCGATCCGGAAGTCCCGAACGTCGCAGGTCATCACCGCCACAGGCAGGCCCTCGACCATCGCCCGGAAACCGGTTTCAGCCCGTTTTGCCGTCCACAGCACAGCCCAATCCCCCTTTTCCCCGAGAGCCCGCCCGTTCGGCTTTCGTTAACGCGCGTTTACCATGGCCGCGATGAACACAAGGCCAAGTCCGCACGCCGAACGGGGATGAGTGTCACCGATCGGGCCCGAACAGACGACCGCGCGACCGGATGGGTCGCGCGGGTCATGCGGATAGGGAAGCCGGATAGCCCGCGTGGATAGTCAGGCCGATAGTCCGGGCGATTGGTCACGCACGTCGGTGGCGGTCAGGCGGCCTTCACATCGACGAGGAACTGTTGGACCTCCCCGCGCAGAACCTCCGCCTGCTTGGCGAGTTCGGCGGAGGCGGCGAGGACGTCATGCGATGCCTCGCCGGTGTGGCCCGCGCTCTGGCTGACGCCGACGATGTTCGACGACACCTCCGAGGTGCCGCGCGCGGCTTCCTGCGCGTTGCGGCCGATCTCCTGGGTCGCCGCGTTCTGTTCCTCGACCGCCGCGGCGACGGCCGATGCGATCTCCGTCATCTCCGCGATGCGCTGGTTGATCTCCTGAATGGCGACGACCGTCGACTGGGTCTGGTCCTGGATGCGCTTGATCTCGGCCGCGATATCGTCGGTCGCTCGGGCGGTCTGGGTCGCGAGGTTCTTGACCTCCGACGCGACCACGGCGAAGCCCTTGCCGGCGTCCCCGGCGCGTGCCGCCTCGATCGTCGCATTGAGCGCCAGGAGGTTGGTCTGGCTGGCGATGGTCGAGATCAGATCGACGACTTCCCCGATCTTCTCCGCCTGTTGTGCCAGACCCTGGACCTGCTCGTCGGAGCGGCGGGCGGCCGAAACCGCGCCGTCGGCGATTTCCGTCTGATGGTGGACCTGCCGGCTGATCTCCGCGATCGAGGACGAGAGCTCCTCGGCGGCGCTGGCCACCGTCTGAACATTGGTCGACGCCTGGTCCGACGCGGCGGCCACGGCGTTCGCCTGAACGCTCGACTCCTCTGCCGCGGCCGACAGGCTGTCGGCGGTCGACTGCATCTCCGACGCGGCGGAGGCAACCCCGTTCAGCTGATCGGTGACCGCGATGTCGAAGCGGTCGGCCATTTCCTGGATGTTCTGCGCCCGCGCCTCACGCGCGATGCGATCCTGTTCCGCCGCGGCTTCCATCTGGCGGGAATGGACCATGCTGTCCCTGAACACAGCCATGGCCGTCGCCATCTTGCCGATCTCGTCGCGCTGGCCGACCGCGGGGATGTCGATCTCAAGCTCGCCCTCGGCAAGGCGTGACATGGCCGTCGTCATGGCGACCACCGGCCGTGAGATCGAGGTCGCGATCAGCCATGCGGCGGCGAGGCCGACCACGATCGCCACCAGCGATATGGTGATCGCGCGCTGGACGGCTGCCCGCATCGCCGCCTGGGCGCGCGGGCCGAGCTCATCCTGCAGGCCGACGATGGTGTCGAGCTGTCCGTCGATGGCGTCGAGGACCTCGTCGCCGCTCGGTTCCAGCTGGTCCCGGCGCAGGGCGTCTCGGGCGCTGATCGCCACTTTCAGTTCCGCGGCGGCATCGGCGTAGGCGGTCGTCGCCTCGCGGACCTCTGCCAGCAAGCGGCGGCGCGTCGGGTTCTGAAGGGAGACGTCGAGGTTGTCGAGGCTGTCGTCGACCTGCGCGATTTCCGCCAGGGCCGCGTCGATCGACTGTTGCTCGCTGTCGCGCAGATAGCTGTTCACGTGCAGTTGGGAGAGCAGGACATATTCCAGGACACGGCCGGCGCGGAATGCGGCCTCGATATCGGCGTCCCGATAGGCGGTCTCCATGATCTCGATCAGGCTTTCCCGCGCGGCAATACCCCTCGGCTCGATCACCTCGGCGACAAGCACGTCGCGCTGCCGCTGCAGACCGACCATTTCCGCGAAGACCTGGCCGAAGCGTTCAACGTCCCGCCGCATCTCTCCGAGCGCGGCCTTGCGGGCCTCGTCGCCGTTGATCGCCAGGGTGGCGTCGATCGCCTCCATCGTTTCCGCCACCTCGCTGCGGACCGCCGCCGCATAGCTCTCCTCTCCCTTGAGGATGAACTCGTCGACGGCGAGCCGCGCCTGCAGGAGATCGCTTTCGATTTCGGCGGTGCCGTTGCTGGTCCGGGCCAGCTCGCGATATGCCACGAAGTTGCTGGTGCCGCTGGTCAGCGCCTCGGCGCCGAGACCGCTGACGACCAGCAACAGGATCAGCACCGCGCCAAAGCCGCCCGCGACCTTGGTGCTGATCTTCACATTCGCAAGAAACCCCATAACCGCGAACTCCCGCCTTTTTAGGTATGCAGCCGCCGCCGACGGCCCCCATAATTGCGTAGATACGCAAAGCCAGACTAAGCAGGGAGATATTCTGATGGATAGGTCGGCGGAGCAAAAGGCTGGATGAGTAACTATTTATTCACTTGCGCGTCGGTCGGGCACGAAAAAGGGCGGCCCCTGAGGGACCGCCCTATCCGATAGGTGCCCTTGATGCCGCCGGCGTCAGTCGCGGTTGCCGAGGAGCGCCAGGAGGAAGCGGAACAGGTTGATGAAGTCGAGGTAGAGCATCAGCGCCCCCCAGACGGCGTGCTTGGTCGCCGTCGCCTCGCTGCCGACGCCGGCCACATACTCTTCCTTCAGGCGCTGCGTGTCCCAGGCGATCAGGCCGGAGAACACGATCACGCCGACGACCGAGATGACGAAGCCCATCATCGCCGACTGCAGGAAGATGTTGACGACCATCGCCAGGATCAGGCCGATCAGGCCCATCACCATAAAGGCTCCCATGCCGCTGAGGTCCTGGCGGGTGGAGTAGCCGTAGAGGCTCAACCCGCCGAAGGCCGCGGAGGTGATCAGGAACACCTTGGTGATGTCCTCCCCGGAATAGATGTAGCCGAGCCGGGCGAGGCCGATGCCGGTCAGGGTCACGAACGACCAGTAGGCGAGCTGGACCGCGCTGGCGCTCATCCGGTTGATGGTGAAGCTGGTCACCAGGATGATACCGAGGCCGGCGAGGCTGGCGACGAGACCCAGGTTGAACACGGTGGCCGGGTCGGTCACCAGGCCGGTGGTCAGCCAGGCCGCGATGCCGCTGACCAGAAGCCCGCCACCCATGTAGTTGTAAATGCGCAGCATGTGGCTGCGCAGGCCCGCGTCGATGTCCGCCGGCGCCCCTTCGATGACGCCTGGCTGAGCCGATGCATAAGCGCCCTGGTTGCCGGTCGCGCCGGCAGCCGGCTTCTTGTCGAACCGATCGAAGTTGATCGCCATGCTTGTCCCCTCATTCGCCGAAACGGTCGAAATCACTCTCACGAGGATATGGTTCGGGAGGTCGAGGCCGCAATGTCGCCGACCGCCCTTGCCACACAGTTAACACGTTGCATGGCTTGCCGTTCCAGACCGCTCTTGCGGCGTCATGATCAGGGGAAGCCGATCGAGAACTCATAGGCGAGAAGGGCGCCGATGGTATGACTTTCCGTCCCCTCGCTGTCGTCGAACTTGTAGCCGAGGTCGAAGGTCAGCCCGTTGCCGAAATCATAGCCGCCAGACGCCTGGAACAGCCCATCGACGACCGATGGATCGCCGCTGGCTGGGTCTGTCTCCCGGTAGGTGTAGGAAAGGGCGACATTGAAGGCATCGTAGCCAAAGCCGGCCGAGCCCGTGACATAAAGGCGATCCTGGCCCGCCCCATCGTCGCTTGAGAGATATGCGACCTCCAGCAGCGGGTCGAAGGTGAGGCGATCGTTGAGGTCCAGGGAACTGTAGGCTGCGCCGACGACACCGACGAAGTCCTCCCCGTTCTCGACGTCCTGGCGGGTCACCCCGAGGTGATAGTCCCAACCGCCGCCGAAGCCCTGCCCGTCGAGGGTGGCGGAGATCGAGGTCGGCGCCCCGGTGTTGGAGGGACCGCCGTCGGATCGGTTGGTTTCGCCCCGGTCGGTGAACACGCTTTCCGAAAGCGGCGAGGTGTCGAGACGGAAGAGGTTGAACTGAAAGGTGTGCCCGCTGTCGTGACGACCGCCGAATGTGTAGGCGGCCGATCCGCCAAGGCGCTCCGTCAGCTCATAGTCTCCAGCGAAATCCGTGCCGTAGATGCCGGGCGCCAAATCCCAGGCGAGGCCGAAGGACGGGTTGAACTTGCCACCCTGGAGGGTCAGTTCGCCGGCCTCATAGACGATCTTCAACTCCTCGACGAACATGCCGACATCGCCGAAGAAACGGCTGTTCCCGGGTTCCGGATCAAGCACCGGTTCGATCACCAGGCTGGCGTCCAGGGACAGGCCCTCCGTTGCCTGAAAGCGCAGGTAGGGCTCAACCGTGGGGGCCAGATCATTGATCTCGGCATCCGCGTCCTCGGAGGAGACGACACTGTCGTTCTGCAATTCGATCGCCACGTCCGCATTGAACCGGGGAAAGCTCTCTTGAGCCTGGGCAGGTTGCATCTGGGCCGCCAGAGGCAGCCCGATCGTCGCCAGCGCAATCGTCGCAAGCGCAATCCTTGCCGGCGCAATCCTTGCCAGCGCAATCCTTGCCGGCGAACCCTTTAATGGAGCAGGGGCCATGCGCGCTGCCTGCACCTGGGCGGCAGGACGTCGGGAAGTGTGATTGTGTGACATGA
This sequence comes from uncultured Rhodospirillaceae bacterium, assembly GCA_964397055.1. GTDB lineage: Bacteria > Pseudomonadota > Alphaproteobacteria > CAYNIS01 > CAYNIS01 > CAYNIS01. The sequence continues at coordinate 5,849 of CAYNIS010000128.1, forward strand.
CGATCTCCTAGAGGCGGCGACAAGAGAGAAAATGCGAACGAGGCGCATTCACATATAGCCTTACGAAATGGTCCAGGAAAAGTGATGCAACAGCCTGTAGCGCCCCCCGTGGGAAACTGTTGCGCGAAAGCTTCAGCTGCCGTCGCTCAAGACGTGGCGCAGGAGCAGCTTCAGGTATTGACCCACCGAAGAGAGGCCAACGAAGGCGAGGCCCCTGCCGGCGATCTCGACGGTGCCGCGGGGTGCGTCAATTTCAGCGCGCAGCGCGGCAGGTCCGTTGCCAACCTCCAGGTTGATGCCGAGCGCCTGGAACTGGTGGTTCAGCTCAGCCGCGATCGGGCTGGTCACCGAAAACCGCGAGAGGCGGCAGGATTGGTCCTGGTGCGACCGGTCCGGCCGTGCCCGCCACTCGATCACGCAGGGACGCTCGCTGCGAAACCCCGGGCCCAGGACACCCCGCGTGTAGTCGACCGCATGCCCGCCGCGCCCATGGCGCACCGTCTCGACGCGCTCCACCGGGGCGCCCGCCGCCTTTGCCTTGGCTGAGAAAACGCCGAAGTCGGGGGTCGCGACATACCAGAAGATCGGTCTCGGCGTGCCGAACCCCCGAATGGTCTGTTTGAGCGGGTGAAAGCCACGGTGTGCCGGGTTTGGGCCGAGAACCTCCAGGAACCGACCACTGCCAAGATGAAGGGCGCCGCTCCAGTACCACTGCCTGGGGGCGGGGTCGGTCAGGTACGGTTCCGCGCCCGTCAACGCGCGCAGCCACGCAATGCCAGCTTCGGTATCAGGCACGCCGACAGCGATGTGATCGACCGGGCAGCCGTCGACACTTGTTGCCGGAGCGCTGGCGGCGATGACCTCCCCCATATCGTCTCTCCCTGCGTGAGGTGGCGAATGCCTGACTAACATGATTGCGAATGAGTCGCGATTGCGATAGATCTGCCGCCGATCGATGGTGATCGTCCGAGTTCGCCGTCTATCTGCAAATGCGACGCAGTCGCCTTCGAGGCGCGTCCTCTACCTGATGGAGCAATGAGCCGATGCACGACGGATTTCGCCCCCACGCCATCGCGCGGCGCCTCTCGCGCCGTGACTTCTTCGAGTCAGCCATGGCCGCGTCAGCCGCCGGCGGCCTGCTGTTCGCTTCAAGCGCCTTGTCGCCGGCGGGCGCCCACGCGGACGGGGCCATGAAGGATGCAGCACTGAAGGGGGCGGCCTACTTCAGGGGCCGGGCCGCCGACCAGTTGCGCAGCCTGGCGCCCATGGTGAGCGCCATCCGGGCGCGCGATCTCGCGGCCGCCCGCGCGGCCTATGTCGATGCCCGGCCGGAATATGAGGAGATCGAGGTCCTGGCGGCGTCGTTCGAGCAGAGCGACAGTGACATCGATGCCCGGCCCTACGCCTTCGGGGGCGGCGAGACCAGTCCTGACTTCCGGGGTTTCCACAAGGTCGAATACCTCTTGTTCCGCGACGACGACCTCGACCTCGCGGGGCAGTATGCTGATCGGCTGGTCGCCAGCGTCACGCGCCTGGAACAGGAACTGGGCGAGCCCGACCGCTTTACCGCGGCCGGCACCTTCGAAGGCATGATCGGGCTCGCCGAGGAGATCGGGTCGAAGAAGATCTCCAGCGAGGAAGAGACCTGGTCGGACCAGTCGGTGGTCATCTTCAAGTTCAACTTCATCGGCATCAACAGCCAGTATCAGCCCTTCGCAGCCATGCTGACGGAGAAGTCGCAGGCCCGCGCGGATGCCGTCAACGTTGCCTACCAGGCCGCCCGTGCGTCGGTTCAGGACCTGGAGGGCGGGGCCGGTGTCGCCATGGTGCCCTACAGCCGGGTCACGGTCGCCCAGCGCAAGGTCATCTCGGACGCGACCTATGCCTATCGCGACAGCCTGATCGCGGCTGCGGAAACCCTGGGGGTGTTCGCCTGACCCCTCCAGGGACGACGGGCGCGGCACACCTTTCCCCTATCCGTCCAGGGTAGGTGCCGGTTCCGGCGGTTCCGGTGGCGCGGACACCCCCGTCCCGCCGGCGCGGTGCCTGTGTCGCGCCCAGACTGGGTGCCGCCGGCCGGCCTCGGTTGTGGCAGGCTTTGGGACGGCGGGCGGCACCCGTCCTCCTTCACGTCCGACCGCGCGCGGGGTCACGCGGCGAGCAACCGGCCCAGGCTTTCCGCCAGTTTCGGGTGCGGCCACGCCATCGGCATCGCGGCTTCGAGGGCGGCACTGGCGCGCAGGACCAGGCCGTCGGCATGGCGCGGGCCGACCAGTTGCACGCCGACCGGCAGGCCCGCGGGCGACACCCCGGCCGGATAGCTCGCCGCCGGATTGCCGGTCAGGTTGAACGGCAGGGTGTAGGGGATGACCTCTCGAAAGCGCCGGAAGCCTTGCGTGTCGTAGACCGTCTCCGCCAACGGCGCGGTCGACGGCATGGTCGGCGTGATCAAGAGGTGGTGATCCTCGAACAGGTGGTTGAAAGCGACACCGAGCCTGGCGCGGGCGATCATCGCGGCTTCGAGTTCGGGCAGGGTGACCTCCATCCCCTTTTCCGCGCGCTCGCGGAAGCCGGGGTCGAGCAGGTCCCACTTCCCTTCCGGGATCGCGCGCAGGCGGGCGCCGAAGCTGACGATCCAGAGCTTGGCGAAATCCTCCTCCAGCGGCGCGATCAGCGGCCCGACCTCGGTCACCGCCGCCCCCGCCCCGGTCAGGGCGGCGATCGCCGCCTCGACCGCCGCCAGCACCTCCCCATGCGGTTCGGCAC
>CAYNIS010000129.1:0-6361 GCA_964397055.1 uncultured Rhodospirillaceae bacterium
AAGCCATCGTTGATCACATCCACGAAACCCGCGTTGATGAAGTCCTGAATCGGGTCTTCTTTAGCATAGGCGTTCAGATCGCCAACGATGATGACATCATCATCCGTTAAGCCGGTGGGATAGGTATCCAACCATGCGATTTGAGCGCGTGCCCCGTCGCGGCGGGTATCGTTACAGTTGGCTTGCCCGTTGGCTACATCGTCATCTCCTGCACCACAGCTTGAGCCTTTGGATTTGAGATGATTCACGACGAACGTAAATTCGCCGCCATAGCTGGCACTTGCCACATCAATCACGCGGAAGGACGCCGCCAGCGGCGAGATCGGCACATAGATCGCCGCCCGCGTCGGGCCGGTGAGCTTGAGCCCGACATTGAACAGGAGGAACCCGATCGAGCCACCCGGGACGGCGAGGTAGAAGAACAGCCACCAGTCGGTGCCGCCATAGTCCGGGGCGGTGGTGCCGAAGCCCTCCGCCACGGCGAACGGGGTCAGGAAGATGGCGCCGCTGGCCATCGCGGCGACGGTGATCCAAAAGAGCTGGCCGCCGGCCAGGAGCCTGGGGGACAGGGCGTTGTAGGTCGCCCCGCAAGCCACGGCGAGGAAGAACAGGAACTCTCCCAGGAAGCCCTCGGGCCCGGCGGTCTCGCCGGTTTCGCCGAGCGCCTTCTCGCCGATGGCGAGTGCCACCCCGAAGAACCCCAGGACCGTCGCGGCCAGCCGCATGCGGCTGATCGTATCCCGCCCCAGGGCCGCGGCGATCAGCATCGTCAGGATCGGGATCAGGGCGAAGATCACCGCCCCGCGCGAGGCGGCGATGAACTGCAGCGCGGAATTGACGAACAGATGGAACAGGCCGAACTGCAGAAGGCCGAGGCCGGCGGCGACCGCCACCTGGCGCGCGGTCATGCGCGGCCACCCGTTGGCTGCGGCGATCGGGGCGAGAACCGCCGCGGCCGCGAAGTAGCGCAGCGCCCCGAGGGTCGCTGGCGCATCGTTGTCCGCCATGATGCCGCGCACGGCGACGAAGCTGGACCCCAGGATGGTGACCGAGACGATCAGCGACAGATGCGGCCACAGATGGGCCACGGTCTTGGCAGGCGGGTCGATGGGGGGCGACGGGTCGGTCATGGTTCTTCCGATACCCCGGCGCAGGGCCCCCTGACGAGAGGCATGGTGAAGAGCCGCACTTGACCCTCGCCGACCACCGGCGCTACCGGTCGCCGGTTTCCATGGCCCCGGGTGGAGAGGGATTAGACCATGCCGCTCAGCTGGTCGCGACCGAAGGAGCTGGCCCGGGCCCTTGCCGCCCGCCACGCCGGCGAGAACCTGATGGCGCTCGATCCCGAACGGTTGAGGGAGCTGATCCGCCGCCTGCCGGGGGCCCCGGCCGGCGAACCGGAAGAGGGCCTGTTGTGGGCGGTGCGCGCGCTCTGGATTGCCGGTGACGATCCGCTGGCATCGGCCGACGATCCGGACGCAGACACGGACGAGGAGCCGATGCCATGACGGCGGACCTCTACTGGCGTCCGCTCGGCGGCAACAATCCCCAGGACCTGGGCGGCGGGAACTGCCACCTCTACTGGTCGCAGGGCGGCGAGGGCCATTCGCCAGACCCGGCTCAGGGAACCGCGTTCCTGATCGATTGCGGCATCGGGGAGGTGAAGTCCAAGGCAGGGGATGCCGTCCCGGTACCGCCGGTCTTCGCGGACGGCGGTCGCGGGCCGCTGAAGGCGGTGTTCCTGACCCACGGCCACCGCGACCACATCGGGGCCGTGCCGGAACTGATCAAGCAGGGGCGGGACATCGGCACCGTCTACGGCAGTGCCTACACCCTGAAGATCCTGGAATACTACCTGGCCCGCGACGGCATCGATCCGGCCAGGTGGCCGCCGCGCCGGAAGATGGGCCCGGGTGATGCGATCACCCTCGGCACCGGAGAGACGGCCGCCACGGTGACCGCCATCGGCGCCAGCCACTCGATCCCGGGTTCGCTCTCCTTCGCGATCGAGGCGGCCGGGCGGCGCGTCGTCCACACCTCCGACATCACGCGGGAACAGGGGCTGGTCCTGACCCACAACACCGATTTCGCGGCCCTCTCCGCGTTCGGCAAGAAGGGGGTCGACATGATGCTGGCCGACGCGGCCAAGGCGATGGAACCGGGCAGCATCCCGACCGCCCAGGACGTCATCGACAGTGCGGCGGAGGTGGCGACCACCCATCCGGATCGGCCGATGGTTTTCGCCGGTCCGGGGGCCGGCCACGCCAATTACATCGAGATCGCCGGCCGGGCCGCCGCCCAGTCGGGCCGCGCGCTGGTGATCCATGGCACCTCTCAACGGCTCTACGCCGCGGCGCTCGACCAGATCCTGCGTGAGGACGGGTCGAGCCTGGAGGAGGCGCTGGGCACACCGGTGCTCGACGGGGAGAGTGAGGCCGCCGGCAAGCTCCCGGCGCATCGTGCGCTTCACTTCCTGGACGGTGGCCGGGCCAAGACGTCCAGCACGCTAGGGCAGGCGGTCCGGGGCGAGCTTGCGAGTCTCCACCTGACCGGCCGCGAGGTGGTGTTCATGTCGGCCGGCTACAGCGGCGAGAAGGCGGCGAAGATCGACCACCTGATGCAGCCGCTCAAGGACAGGGGTGCCATCGTCGTGACCGGTGCCGATCAGGTGACCTACACGCCGGGGCACGAAACGGCGGCCGGTTTCGCCGCGATCGCGGCCACCGTCAGCCCGGGCATTGTCGTTCCCACCCACCACAAGGTGAAGAAGACCGGCGCGTTCGACGCCGTCGCGGCGGCGGCCGGGCTGCGGACGGTCGATGATGTGCCGCTCAACGGGTCGACATGGAAGGTGACGCCGGGTGGCCTGGAAAAGGCCGGCGATGGAGACATGCCGTGGGTGCCGGCGACCGCCGCGCAGGAGGAGGAATTCGAAGCCCCTCCACCCGGGACGCTGGGCGTCAGGGCCCACCGGCCGTCGGTCACCCGTCCTTGACCCCTGTTCGCGGCGCGTCGTTGCCACCGACCGATCGTTCCCAACGGGATCCGTCGGTGTGGCAGAAATGGTTAATCCGCCGGTAAGATTGCCCCGGTAGCGTCAGCCCCGTGTGGTGCTTCAGCCCGTGCGATGGCCGTCATCGTGCAGGGTAACGCCGCTGTGGATCCTCCATCAGGGTCCGAAAGACGGCGGACGGGCGTTCTATTTGGGGGCAATCCCGGTTTCCGCGGGCCCGGTCGGGCCGCCTGTCGCGGAGACCGGGCGGCGGGACGGGGAATGGTCTGGGTCACGATCAACAGCGCGCTCATCGGGCTCCTGCTCGCCACGATCTGCTGGACCGTGATCGATGATCAGCGCTATCCGGGCTTGCGGTTGAACCTCGCGCTGGGCTTCGTCTTCTTCGCCATCGCCGGCTGCTTCAACGTGGCCAGGATCAGCGGCTACGAAGACGCGACCATCACCTTCACCTATAACGCGCTGAACATCACCGCGACCTACAACATCTGCCGGGCGGCGACCATTCTCGCCGATCGAAAGTTCCCGGTGCGTACCATCGCCCTGTCGGTCGTCATCTACACCGCCTACAGCCTGCTGGCGACGGATCTCGGCGAAGCCCAGTTCCAGGGCCGTGCCCTGGTCGCCAGCCTGGTACTGGCGCCCTGGTATGTCTGGTTCTACTCGGCCTTCCGGTCCCTGCGCCGGGGCGGGCAGGCCTACGTCGTGGCCGAACTCGGCATCGCCGCGGGCGTTATCGTCCACCTTGCGCGCATCGCGGCGATCCTCCTCCTGCCGGAGGAGCAGCGTTTCGCCACGAGCATGGCGCTGTGGGACCTCGCCTGGAACATGCTGGCGATCGGGGTGACCATCTGCGCGCTGGGTGCCCAGGCGAGTTCCATTATCGGCGATCTCGGCCGGCGAACCATGGAGCTGGTGCAGGCGAACTCGGCTCTCTCCGATTCCAACCAGCACCGCAGCCGTTTCCTCGCCAACATGAGCCACGAACTGCGCACGCCGTTGACGGCGATCCTGGGGTTCAGCGATCTGGCGCGTTCCCTTCCGGCCAAGACCCTGGAGGACTACGAGCGCAAGATCGGCTATTTCGAGCCCATCGACATCGCCGGCCAGCGCCTTCTCGACCTCATCAACGATCTTTTCGATCTGTCCCGGATCGAGGCCGGCCAGCTCGTCATCGAGCCGACGGAGTTCGATGCCGCCGCGGTCATCCACGACCAGATCGCGGTCTCGTCCCTGGACCTTGCGCGCAAGGAGATCGCGCTCGAGACGGAGGTGGAACCGGGCTTCCAGGTGCTGAGCGACCGGCCGTCCTTCGCCAAGATCGTCCGCAACCTCGTCACCAATGCCGTGAAGTACAATCGCCCTCAGGGCCGCGTGTCGGTGGCGCTCAGCTTCGAGGGGCCGGACCTCCACCTCGTCGTGTCCGACACCGGCGTCGGCATGAGCCCGGAAGAGGTCGATCTGGCGTTCACACCCTACTACCGCGCTCCGGGCGTTGTCACCGGGGCGGAGGAGGGCACCGGCCTCGGTCTCGTCATCCTCGATCAGCTGGTGAAGCTGCAGGGCGGCCGGGTTCAGGTCGACAGCGAGAAGTCGGTCGGGACGACGTTTCGCGTGATCCTGCCCGGTGCCTTGCCGACGTCCCCGGCCAAGGCAGGCGGCCTTGCCAACCGCGGGCCGGCTGAAGTCGCCCCCGCGGCAACCGCGTGACCCGGGCCCCGCGACCTGCCGCCCGGATCACTGGATTCCCGGCCCCGTCTCCTGCCACCTTCGCGCCAACGACGAACGACGGGGGGAAGAAACATGGCTGACCTGGCGCCGAAACCGGCGAGTGCCGCGACCGCAGCGGCGAACGGCGATCGATCCGGATACCCGGACTTCGCCGACATGGCGGACTTCGAGGCTGCGACCCGCGGCCTGATGGCACCCTTGCCCGATCGAATGGTGGCCAATGCGCGCGGCAGCAAACTGTGGGACCTCGCCCCCTACGACTTCATCGCGGAGGTGCCGCCGCCGAGCGTCAATCCCAGCCTGTGGCGCATCGCCCGGCTGAACATGGCGTCCGGCCTGTTCGAGGTGACGCCGGGCGTCTACCAGCTGCGCGGGATCGACCTCGCCAATATGACGGTGATCGAAGGCCAGACCGGCATCATTGTCCTTGATTGCCTGACCACGGCAGAGGTGGCCGCCGCTGCCCTCGATCTCTATCGCCAGCATCGCGGTGACCGGCCGATCCGGGCGGTCATCTACTCGCACAGCCATATCGATCATTTCGGCGGGGCCCGGGGTGTCCTGACCGATGCCGCCACCGATGTCCCGGTGATCGCCCCGGATGGTTTCATGGAAGCCCTCGGCGGGGAAAACGTCCTGGCCGGCAATGCCATGAGCCGACGCGCCCAGTTCCAGTTCGGCGGCCTGTTGAAGCCGGGGCCGCTGGGCCAGGTCGATGCCGGCCTCGGCAAGGTCACGGCGCGCGGGACGACCAGCCTCGTGGCCCCGACCTGGCTGATCAAGGAGCCGGTCGAGCGGCACGTGATCGACGGGGTGGAGATCTTCTTTCAACTGGCGCCGGAGACCGAAGCCCCGGCGGAGATGCATTTCTACCTGCCCGGGTTCAAGACCCTGAACATGGCGGAGAACACGTCCCGCCATCTCCATAACTTCATCCCCCTGCGCGGTGCGGTGGCGCGCGATCCGCGCATCTGGGCCCATTATGTCGACCAGGCGATCGAGCTGTTCGGGGCCGACGTCGAAATCCTGATCGGCCAGCACCACTGGCCGACCTGGGGTCGCGCCGGCATCCTCGACTTCCTCGGCAAACAGCGCGATCTCTACAAGCACATCCACGACCAGACCTGCCGGCTGATGAACCTGGGCCTCAAGCCCGCCGAGATCTCGGAGCGACTGGCGCTGCCGCCGGGCCTTGCCGGCGAGTGGTACCTGCGTGGCTACTACGGCACCGTGAGCCACAACTCGAAGGCCGTCTACCAGCGCTATCTCTCCTGGTATGACGGCCATCCGTCGAACCTTGATCCGTTGCCGCCGTCCGACGCTGCGACGAAGACCGTCGCCTACATGGGCGGGGCCGACGCGGCCATGGCGCGCGCGTGGGCGGACCTCGAGGCCGGCGAGTACCGCTGGGTCGCGCAGGTCATGCGCGACGTCGTCTATGCCGAGCCGGACAACGAGCAGGCCCGCGCCCTCCTCGCCGACGCGCTCGAACAGCTGGGCTATCAGGCGGAAAGTGCGACGTGGCGCAACGCCTATCTCTACGGCGCCCAGGAACTGCGCGCCGGCATCCGCTCGCTGCCGCCGCGCCCGGTGCTGTCGCCGGACATGCTGGCGGCG
>CAYNIS010000129.1:6371-8604 GCA_964397055.1 uncultured Rhodospirillaceae bacterium
CGTTGACGATCTGAACGTCGACGGAAATGACGGCATCCTGTTCGATTTCCTGGCGATCCGCCTCGACCCGGCCCTCGCGGGATCCCGCGCCTTCACCATCGGCTGGCGGCTCGCCGACACGGGCGAGGTGCTGGTCCAGCGGCTGTCGAACGCCACCCTCACCCACATCATGGGCAAGGACCCGGCGACCGCGGACCTGCAGGTCACCACGACGAAGGCCGTTCTGGTCGATCTTATCATCGATAAGATTGCCCCGGCGGAGGCGATGACGGCGGGCACGCTCGACGTCGCCGGTGACGCGGAACCGCTCACCGCTCTCTTCGCCGCCCTGAGCCGATTTGAAATGCAGTTCCCGGTGCTCTGGAGTGCTGCCGGGGAGGCAAAGCCCAACTGAGCGTGACTATTCCCGCCCGCCCAAATGCTCCTCCAGCCGGGCAAGGACGTCTTCCGTGCCCATTTCCAGATGGTCCTCGTCCGCGCGGATGCGCGCTCCCGCCGCGACCAGCAGGTCGACGACGCGCAGATAGTCGCCGCGGTCGGCGTCCGGGCAGTTGGCCGTGGATCGCGGTGCCGAGGGCTGTGCCGCCATAAGCGTTTTCGCGCTCCAGATCCTTGCCCGCATCGAGGAACAGCGCGACGTGATCGGCCCGGCCGTGCCAAGCGGCGACGTGAAGAGGGGTCATCCCGGCGTCGTCCCGGATCGTCGGGTCGAAGCCGAGCGCGACCATCAGCCGAAGTTTCCGGATCGCGCCCGGCTGGCTGGCCAGTTCCACGATCAGGCGCCGATCGGCGGTGCCCAGCTTTTCCACGAGTGTCGGGTTGGTGGCGGCGAGCGCCCGGGCTGCGGCCTCGTTCTCCGCCATGATCGCGGCCATGAATGCCGGATCGGGGCGCAGGTCGTGGGCGAGGCCGTGGCGTGCCAACGCTTCGACCATCGACCGGTTGCCGGTGACCTGGGCGAGGGCGAAGGCGCTGTGGCCGCCCCAGGTGGCGTGCGGATCGGCCCCGGCCGCGATCAACAGATCGGCGAAGCGTCCGTCACGACCGCGCCGGATCGCATGGTGGAGGGCATTGCCCCAATCATCCGGGTCTTCGGCATACTGCGCCGGCGGTTCGTTGACGTCGGCGCCATAGTCGATGAGGAGCCGCGCGCCTTCGAGATCGTCGAAATCGAGCATGCGGAAGAAGGCGTTGGTGCCGGCGAGCGTCGCCCCGAATTCCATCATGAGCTTCACCCCGTCGAGGTGGCCGAGCTCGGTCGCGTGATAGAAGCTTTCGTTGTCGTCCGGGTTGGCCCCGTGCTCGAGCAGCCATCGTGCGAGCGGCAGGTTGCCGGCATGGCCGAGCGCGCCGTAGAGCACGGACAACAGGTCCCCGGACCCCGGTTCGGCCGGAAAGCCGTCATCGACCTCCGCGCCGGCGTCGACGAGCCGCCCGGCGATCGTCAGGCAGTCGCTGATCAGCTCGGGGCGTCGCCGATGCCAGCGCGAGAAGGCGAGGTGGAGGATCGGCCGGCGTTTGCCGTCGGGGGTCGTCGCCAGGCCCGGGTCGCGGGCGAGAGCCGCGTCCACGAACGGGCGGTCGTAGAAGGCGCAGGCGAGGCCGAAACTGGCGGTCGCGAGCGAGGGGTCGAGGGCGAGCAGCCGGTCGACGATGTGGAACGTGCCCTCGGCCACGGCGATGGTCAGCTGGCGGACGCGTTCTTCGCGCGTCATCGCATCCGCTTCGATCGCGAACTTGAGCTTCGGCCAGCTTTCGAAGCCGGCCTCGACCGCGATGACATGCAGGCAGTTGGCGAGCTGGCCGGTCACCGGCCTTGCGCCGAACACGGCGTCGAAACGCGCCACGGCGTGCGCGTCGCTGCTGGCGAAAGCGCGCTTCAACGCCTTGGCGCGGGACTTCAGGGTGCCCAGGGGCGGCAGGTTCTGTGACGTCATGACACCTTCCTCGTCGGCGGTGCTGGTCCATCGGGCGGCATCAGGGGAAGGGGCAGGCGTGACCGCATCGTCGCTGATCTAAGGGGGTGGGATCCGATCCCTTTCCATGGACCTGGCGGCGCCCCCGAGGCACCTGTCCGGATCATGCCCTGCGGGCGACCCGTGCGGCAAGGCGGTGTTCGATATCCAGAAGCCACTGTGCGACCAGGGCGCGCGTCTCCCGCGGGTCGATCAGCTCGTGAATCGACATCGCCTCCGCCCAGGGGAAGGGCGACTGGCGCGCGGCCATCATGTCC
>CAYNIS010000130.1:0-8528 GCA_964397055.1 uncultured Rhodospirillaceae bacterium
CTTACAACTGCGCGACTTCTACTACCCCTATGTGGGCACTGATCGCCGATCAGAAGGCTGTCGCACTGGGTGTAGTTGCGCGCGCCCTCGGCCTTGTTCGCGATCCGCACCAGGCCGCGATAGGTCTGGTCGCCGCGCCCGGCGGAGATGCCCTTGGAGACGATCCGCGAGCGGGTGTTCTTGCCGATGTGGATCATCTTGGTGCCGGTGTCGGCCTGCTGACGGCCGTTGGTGATCGCGACCGAGTAGAACTCACCGACCGAATTGTCGCCCTGGAGGATGCAGGACGGGTATTTCCAGGTGATCGACGACCCGGTCTCGACCTGGGTCCAGGCGATCTTGGAATTGCGCCCGGCACACTTCCCGCGCTTGGTGACGAAGTTGTAGATGCCGCCGCGGCCTTCCTCGTCGCCCGGATACCAGTTCTGGACGGTCGAATACTTGATCTCCGCGTCGTCGAGGGCGACCAGTTCGACCACCGCGGCATGCAGCTGGTTTTCGTCCCGCATCGGGGCGGTGCAGCCCTCGAGGTAGGAGACGTAGGCCCCCTTGTCGGCGATGATCAGGGTGCGCTCGAACTGGCCGGTGTTGGCGGCATTGATGCGGAAATAGGTCGACAGTTCCATCGGGCAGCGGACACCCGGCGGGATGTAGACGAAGGAGCCGTCGGTGAAGACGGCGGAGTTCAGGCAGGCGTGCTTGTTGTCGGCCGGCGGCACGACCGATCCGAGATACTCGCGGATCAGTTCCGGGCAGCGCTCTACCGCCTCGGAGATCGAGCAGAAGATGACGCCGACCTCTTCCAGCTTGGCCTTGAAGGTGGTGGCGACCGACACGCTGTCGAACACCGCGTCGACCGCGACCCCGGCCAGCCACTCCTGCTCTTTCAGCGGGATGCCGAGCTTCTCGTAGGTCGCGAGCAGTTCGGGATCGACCTCTTCCAGGCTCTTCGGCTTGTCGGCCGCGGTCTTCGGCGCCGAATAGTAGTAGGCATCCTGATAGTCGATCGGCGGATGGTGGACGGCCGCCCACTGTGGCTCCGGCATGCCAAGCCACTTGCGATAGGCATCGAGGCGCCAATCGAGCAGCCAGGACGGCTCGTTCTTCTTGGCCGAGATGAAGCGGATGATGTCCTCGTTCAGGCCCTTCGGCGCCGTCTCGGTCTCGATCTCGGTGAAGAAGCCGTACTTGTACTTCTGGTCGGTAACCTGACGGACCTGTTCGATCGTTTCATACGTCGCGGCCATGTCTCTCGTCTTCCCTTGCCCAGCCCAGGTGTCCGACCGTTACGGTCAGCTATTGAGGTGGCATCACCCCGTTTCAGTCACAGTCGTCTGCACGGCCCCTGACGGTGACATAACGCCGCCCGCGGCCGTGGATGTTTACTCCGCCGCCGCGGCGATCGCGGCCGTCGATGCCCCGATGGGAGCGGCGCCAGGCCGCGGGGCCGTGCGCCCCGGCGCGCCCTGCGCGGATGCCATGTCGGCGAGGCTGATCCGATCGAGGGCGGCCTCGATCGCGCTGTTCACGTGGTCCCAGTTCCCCCGGATCTGGCAGAGGTGTTCGACCGCGCAACTGCCCGGCGCGCCATCGACGCAAGCGGTGAGGGCCACCGGCCCCTCAAGCGCCGAAATCACCTCTGAAATCGAGATGTGGGCCGGATCGCGGTTGAGCCGATAGCCTCCGGCGGCCCCGCGTTGGGAGCGCACGATGCCGGCGTGGACCAGATGCTTCAGGATCTTCGCGACCGAAGGTTCGGGAACACCGGTGTCGCGCGCGAGCCACGTCGTGGTCGCAAGCTCGCCGCGGTCATCGCGCACCATCGCGGCGAGGACGACAACGGCATAGTCTGTCATGCGGGCGAGGCGCAGCACGTCAGGGGCATCCCGGCGAAAGAGTACTGAATTCGTCTGGAATAAAACCTGACCGCTGCGGTCCGGATTGTCAACATGCGAAACCCGCCCCTGGGTTGACCGGGGGCGGGCGCGATTGCGGCCGGCGATCGAGACCGTGGCCTCAGTAGGAGATGACCCGGGTGAGATCGGCCATGATGATGTCGAAAAGGGCCGGCGAGCCGGTCTCCACACTGTCGAGCCACTCCTCGGGTTCGATACCGGCGCGGGCGGCACAAGCCGGGCAGATATAGATATCGGCGCCGGCATCCCGAAGCGCCATCAGCGCCGACTGGACATCGCCAATCTCTCCCTCCGCACCCGGCCGGGCCAGGATCACGGCGCGGACATTGAGGAACACGGTAACGTCATGACCAGCCTTGCGGGCGTTGGTCGCGAAGTCGATCGCCATCGCATTGGTCCAGGCGTCATCGGTCGTGAGATTGAAGAACAGGGTGCCAGGATTCTCCGATGGGGTGACGGTCATGGCACCGTGACCGGCATGGCTGCCGTGGCCGCCGCCATGCGCCCCGGGATGCCGCGCCGAGAAGGCGAGGACCGGTACCGTCATCTCGACCGTGCCGGCATTCTCGAAGGTGAGGGAGAGGGCGATCTCCTCGCCCTCGGCCAGGGTCCGGTTCAGGCCGAGGAACATGATGTGATAGCCGCCGGGCTGGAGTGCGATCTCGCCGCCCGCCGGGATTTCGATGCCGGCGGCGACTTCGCGCATGCGCATCACCCCGCCGTCCATGGCGTGCTTGTGGATTTCCAAGACGTCCGCCATGTCACCGGCCGCGGCGATCAGCCGATCCGGCGTGTCGCCGGTGTTGCGCAGAACCATGAACGCTGCCCCGGCGCCGGCGTTTGGCGGGGTTGCCCGGGTCCAGGCATCCTTGATCTCGATCGCGCCGACCTCGGCCTCCTGAGCCAGGGCAGCGGGTGCTGCAAGGACGAGCACCAGGGTCATCAGCATCGCGAGGGTTGCCAGGGTCGCCGGCGTCGAAAGAAAGCGCATCGAGGGTCCTTCCAGTTGGGGGAATCTTTTTCAGCGCCGTTCGTTTAGCCGGTTTCGTGATGCGGCGGTAGAGGAAGCGGTGCGATCCAGGGTTGCGGAGGCAAAGCGACGCGGGGTAGATCGCTGCCGCTCAGGCAAGGAGGGGTGGGCATGCGAAAGCTATCTTCGATCGCGGCGGGGACGGTGGTGCTGTCGGCGGCTCTTTCGTCGACCGCCGTTGCCGGACCGCTGACGGCGGCGGAAGAAGCCCGGATGGGGGAGGTGATGGCGTTCTACAAGCCGTCCCTGATCGTCCGCGACGACAACCGGCGGGTGACGGTGGTGACCAATCAGGAGGCCATCACCGACGACACCATGTTCCTGGTCATGATCGGCCTGTGCGGCCTCGAGAACGCGGGCGAGTTGAATGTCGGGTTCGAGGAACTGGCCGTGGTCGACAGCGAACGGACCGGCGGCAAGGTTTTCACCGGGGGCAGGTCGGCGTGTGCGGATGTGACCGCGGCGGATAGCCGGGAGGCCATGATGTCGGCGATCGTCGATCGATCCAGGGATTTGGCGGCGGCGGATGTCGAGGGATTGGCCGGGGAGTGAGGCGGAGCGGGGAGTCGGCGGTTCCGGTCTCCGGGGCGGTTCGCGGCGGCGTGTCGTTTTCCCCTGCTTCCGTGCGGGAAATTGCCGTTATGCACACGGGGATAGTCGCTGAGGGCTGTCAATACGGTCTCCCGCCATGGCCAGAAAATATATTAAATTCAAAATGCTGCAGTGCTTATCTTAACAAAGCGTTGGCAAAACGAGGCTGAACAGGGGCATCGGCCCAATCGAGTTTCCACGACTTTATCCACAAGGCAGGGATTGTCCGACGCCCGCGATCGGCCTTGCGCTGAAGCATGGTTTGTTCTAATAATGTTCCCCCTTGAAGGGGACCATGATGCGTCGACTGTTAAGCCTCTGGCTGCCGGATCTCGCGATCGACCGGCTCCGCCGACAGCATCCCGGCCTCGACCATGTGCCGTTGGTGACGACCCGGCTGGATCGCGGCCATCTGGTGCTTGCGGCAGTCAACCGCAAGGCGGCGGCGGCCGGCCTCTACAGCGGCCTTTCCCTGGCTGACGCCCGCGCGCGCGTGCCGGATGTGCAGACCATCCCGGCCGACCCGGCGGCGGAACGCGCAAGCCTCGACCGTCTGGCGCGATGGGCCGGGCGCTACAGCCCCTGGATTGCGGTGGAAGCCGCGCCGGAGAACGGCCTGATCCTTGACATCTCCGGCTGCGGTCATCTGTTCGGCGGGGACAGCGCCCTTGCCCTGGACATGGCCGAGCGCCTGGAGCAGCAGGGCCTCGGCACCCGCATCGCCGTCGCCGAAACGCCCGGGGCGGCCTGGGCCCTCGCCCGCTTCGGCGCCAGCCCCGGCCCCCTCGTCATGAAGGATGCGAACGAGAGCCGGGAACGGCTGAAGGCCCTGCCGGTCGCCGCCCTGCGCCTGCCGCCGGACGTGGTGCCGGCCCTCAATCATCTGGGCCTCAAACGTATCGGCGATCTGATGGCCCTGCCGCGGGCGGCGCTGGGGGCGCGTTTCGGTGCGATCGTCGGCACCCGCCTCGACCAGATGACGGGAGCGGTGGGCGAGCCGATCACGCCGCGCCGGCCGCCGGACCCGGCCCTGGTGCGGGAGGTCTTTGCCGAACCGATCGCCTCCCCGGAAGCGATCGCCGCCGCCCTCGACCGCTTGAGTGCCGGCCTCGCCGCCAGTCTCGCCGCCGCCGCCCTGGGGGCCCGCCGGGTGACCCTCGCCGCCTATCGGATCGATGGCCGGGTGATGGCGCAATCGGTCAGGCTCGGCCGGGCATCACGCGACCCCGACCATTTCGTCCGCCTGATGCGCCCCCGGCTCGACCACATCGACCCCGGTTTCGGGATCGAGGTGATGACGCTCGCCGCCTCTTGCGCGGAGGCATTGGCCGCCATCCAGGGTCACCTGGTCGAACCCAGCCAGCCGGCCGATGCCCTCGCCGGCCTGATCGACCGGATCGACAACCGCCCCGGGCTCGGCCGTGTGACCGCGATCACCGCCCGGGCGAGCCATCTGCCCGAACGCGCCTTCGAACGGACCCCGCCACACCCGGGCCGGTCCGATCGCCTGGCGCCGGCCCCGGCGGCACCGGCGACCGCGCCCCGCCCGGTCCGCCTGCTCGCCTATCCCGCGGAAATGGAGGCGCTGGCGCCGATCCCCGACGACCCGCCGCTCAGCATCGCCTGGCAGGGTCGGCGCACACGGGTCCGGGCCAGCGACGGGCCGGAGCGGATCGGGGCCGAATGGTGGCGGATGGGCCGCGGTCAGGACCTGCCCGATCGCGACTTCTACCGGGTGGAGGATGCCGCCGGCCGGCGCTTCTGGATCAGCCGCGACGGCCCCTACCGGGCCGACCGGCCACCGCCGCGCTGGTCCCTCCATGGCTTCTTCGGCTAAACCGGCCGCGCAAAGGCAATACAGCCCCTGAGGACGGCCGCATGACCCCCGCCGAGAACCTCGCTCCCGCTGGCACGGCGGCAGGCACAGACCGCCCGCCGAGTCCGGCCGAACGCCTCCTCATCCCGCTGTTCACCGCAGCCCTGGTGGTGAGCGCCCTGCTCCTGTTCGTGGTCCAGCCGCTGTTCGGCCGGCTGATGCTGCCGCTGTTCGGCGGCGCCCCGGCGGTCTGGACCACCGCCATGCTGTTCTTCCAGACGCTGCTCCTGGCCGGTTATGCCTATGCCCATTGGTCGAGCCGGCTTCCCCTGACCGGCCAGGCCGCGGTGCATGCCGGCGTGATCATCCTGGCGGCGATCACCACATTGCCGATCGCGAGCGGCCGCGACCTGGCCCCGCCGGCGGAGGGCGACCCGGTCTTCTGGCTGATCGTCGCCGCCACCGCGACCATCGGCCTGCCGTTCTTCGCGGTCGCCGCGACCGCCCCGATGCTGCAACGCTGGTTCGCGGAAACCAGTCACCGCCAGGCGCACGACCCCTACTTCCTCTATGCCGCCAGCAATGTCGGCTCGATCGGGGCCCTGCTCGCCTACCCGTTCCTGGTCGAGCCGATGCTGACGCTGACCGCCCAGCGCCTGATCTGGTCGGTCGGCTTCCTGGTTCTGGGCGGCCTGATCGTGGCCTCCGCCTGGCTGGCAGGTCTGGCCCCCCGGGCTTCCGCAGAGGCGCCGCCGCAAGCCCCGACACAGCAAGTCCCGACACAACAATCCGCGACACCGGCCGACCCGACGCCCGATCCCCTTGCCCCAACAGAGGCGAGCGGCCCGCCGACGCCCAGGGACCGCGCCGTCTGGGTGCTGCTGGCGGCCGTGCCGTCGAGCCTGATGGTCGGGTCAACCGCCCTGATCTCGACCGACATAGCACCCATCCCGCTGCTGTGGGTGGTGCCGCTGACGCTCTACCTCACCACTTTCATCATCGCCTTCGCGCGCGGCGGCGAGCGCCCGGTTGCCTGGGCCGAGATCGCCCAGCCCTTCGCCATCATCTTCGTCGTCCTGATGATCATGATGAGGGCACCCCAGACCGATAGCGGGGTGGTGCCGACCATTGTCGGGGTACTGACGGCGCTCTTCCTGTCGGCATTGGTCTGCCACGGGCGCCTGGCCGCCAGCCGGCCGGCGGCCCGGCACCTGACCGAGTTCTATCTCTGGATGTCGTTCGGGGGCGCCCTGGGCGGCGCCTTCAATGCCATCCTCGCCCCCAATGTCTTCGTCACCGTTGCCGAGTACCCGATCGCGCTCGCCCTTGGCTATGCGCTGCGCCGGACGACGATCGAGCGCGACCCGAAGGCGGTGAAGGCGATGGCACGGCGGGTGCTGATCCGCACCGTCGCAGCCCTGGTGATGGCATTCGCCGCCGCTGCCGCCGCCGGACGCCTGTCCGACGATCCCGGCACCCTGAGGATCGCCGGGATCGTCGCCAATACCCTTCTGATCGGGGCGATCCTGGTCACGGTCAGGCCGCATCGCGTCGTCTTCACCGCAATCGTCGCGGTGATCCTCCTTTGGCAGCAGTTCTCGGTCGGGGGCGATCGCACCCTGGTGCTCCGTGCCCGCAGCTTCTTCGGCACGATGCGCGTGGTCGAGGAGCCATACGGCCCCGGCGACAACGACCGCCTCGTCAACTTCGAGCACGGTACGACCCTGCACGGCCAGCAGGCGGTCGACCCCGCCTATGCGCAGGAACCGTTGACCTATTACGCCAAGGACGGCCCGCTGGGAGAGGTGTTCACCGCCGTCGACGCGCGCGAGGGCATCCAGGACATCATGGTGATCGGCCTCGGCGCCGGCTCCATCGCCTGCTACGGATCGGAACGCGTGCGGGTATCGTTCATCGAGATCGATCCGATGGTGGAGGACATCGCGCGCGCCCATTTCAGCTTCCTTTCCGACTGCGCGATCGACAATCCGGACGATCCGGACCGGCCCTACCCCCTGACCTATGTCGGCGACGGCCGCCTGGTGCTGGAGGAATTCGAGGACGGGGCCTTCGATGTCGTCATCGTCGACGCGTTCAGTTCCGACGCCGTGCCGATCCATCTTCTGACGAAGGAGGCATTCGAGGTCTATTTCAGCCGGGTCGGAGCGGACGGGCTGGTGGTCCTGCACATATCCAACCGCCACCACGATCTCGCCCCGCCGATCCGCGGCATCGCGGCGGAACTCGGCCTCGCCACGCGCTTCAAGCGGGTCGACGGGCGGCGGTTGGGCGGCGACGGCCCGCCGGTCAACGCCGCCAAGTTCGCCGCCCTGGCGCGGCGCGAAAGCGGTCTCGACGCCGCGGGCCTCGTCGATGCCGACGCCGGCTGGGCCTATCGCACGACGGACGAGCGGACGACCCGCCGGGTGTGGACCGACGACTATGCCAATGCGCTCGAGACGATCGGTTTTTGAGGGCAAAGGGGCGGCATGGCCAACTACGCGGAACTTCAGGTCACCACCAATTTCAGCTTCCTGAGGGGCGGATCGCATCCTGACGAACTGGTGATGACCGCCGCAGCCCTCGGCCTGCGGGCGATCGGCATCGCCGACCGCAACAGCCTGGCCGGCATCGTCCGCGCCCATGTCGCGGCCAAGGCGCAGGGCATCCCCCTCGCCGTCGGCTGCCGGCTCGACCTCGAGGACGGACCGAGCCTGCTCGCCTACCCGGGTGATCGGGCGGCCTATGGCCGGCTCGCCCGGCTGATCACCGTCGGGCGACGGCGCGCG
This sequence comes from uncultured Rhodospirillaceae bacterium, assembly GCA_964397055.1. GTDB lineage: Bacteria > Pseudomonadota > Alphaproteobacteria > CAYNIS01 > CAYNIS01 > CAYNIS01. The sequence goes on from CAYNIS010000130.1 coordinate 8,143, forward strand.
CCGAAGGGCGAGTGCCGGCTGACACGTGCCGATGTCACCGACCATGCCGCGGGATGGCACCTGATCGTCGTCCCGCCCGACGACGCCAGGCCTGAGACCGGCTTCGCCGACGACCTCGCCGACTACCGGGACCGCTTCGGCCCCGGGCTTGCCCTTGCCGCGAGCCACCGGTACCGCGGCGACGACAGCCGGCGGATCGCGCGCCTGGCTGCACACGCCCGCCCGCTCGGCCTGCGGCTCGTCGCCACCAACGATGTCCACTATCACCACCCGGGGCGGCGCCCCTTGCAGGACGTGCTGACCGCCATCCGCGAGAAGACGACGCTGGAGGACGCCGGCCACCGGCTTGCCGCCAATGCCGAGCGCCACCTGAAGCCGGCGGCGGA
>CAYNIS010000131.1:0-8527 GCA_964397055.1 uncultured Rhodospirillaceae bacterium
GTTGGCGTCACCGGCCGGGGCCGCGCAGCCGCACGGGCCCTGCCGCATCACCTTCGTCCTGGAGGAGATGCGCCCGCGGGTGACCAACCGCCGGCTGATCGAGCCCGGATGGTTCGACGAGGTTCGGCGCCTCGCCTGGCTGTGGGTCGACATCGCACGCATCAACGGCCGCTCGATCCCGCCCTGGGGGGCGTGCGGACTGCCGCGCGGCCCGACCGCGATCGTCCTGATGGGCGACTACCGGCGCCTCGACGGCATGATGGGCAAGTGCGTTTCCGCCGACATTGCCGCCCACAACGGCCACCATGTCGAATTCTACCGGGTGGGTCCGGCGGTCATCGGGGCGTGCGGACCCGGCCGTCCGTGACCGTCGCCGCGCACCGGATGCTGGCCGTCCTGGCCGCAGTGTTCGTCGCCGCCCTTGGGGATGCCGGCGCCCAGTCCGGCGTCGCCTACGGCCAGGGCTGTGCCGTTACCGGTATCCTGCGCGGGTTCCGGCCGGTTCCGGTCAACGACCAAGGCCGGCCGGCGGGCTGGTTCGACCCGATCGCGGGTCGGTTGCTGGCGGTCGAGATCGATCTGGTGCGCCGGTCGAGCACATTCGGCGGCTACGAGAGGTTCTGCCTCGATCAACCGCAGCACCTCCGTCTCGTCGCCCATCACAGGGAGGCGCCCATCCTCCTGCGGCTCAAGGGTCGGTGCATGACCGGGACGGAGGGGCTCGGCACCCGGCCGTATGGCGGTGCCCTTCCCGCCTTCGCCACACTGCCGGAGGGACAATTGGTCGGGGTAACGGCGGCACCCGCCGGCGCCTGCGCGACGCCTGCGCGATGAGGTTCTGGCTCTCCATGCTGGTCCTGGCCGCCGTGGCAGTAGCGCCGACCGCGGGCGCGGCCCAGCCTCGGCACCTGACCATGGGCTATGGGTGCATCGTGACCGGCGTGGTCAACAGCGTTCGCGCGACCCGCGTCGACCCTGCCGGTGACGCGGTCGGCTGGTTCGATGCCCGGGGCCGCGCCGTCCTCGTGGTGGAGGTCGATCTCGTCCGGCGCTACGGTTCCAGCGGACTTCTCACCCGGCGCTGCCCGTTGCGGCAGGCGCGGCGCCGGCTCATCTTGGAAAAGAGAGAAGAGCGGATGGCGAGGAGCTTGGTCGGCAGATGCTTCACCGGACTGGAGGGATTGGGGGCCCGCGTGCTGGGGCCGCATTTCCCGGCCATCTCGGTCCCGCCGGCAGGCCATCTGAGCCAGGTCGCCCCGGCGAGACCGGGGGCCTGCCGGCAGCCGCCGCGCTGACCGTCGCAATGACCGTCGCGTTGACCGGCTGGGGCCTTGCGGCGGCTTTGGCGGCTGCCTTCATCCTGTTCCCGCCGCGTCCGGCACAGGCCACGCCCGGCATCTACTCCCATCAGATCTGCGCGATCACCGGCCGGGTTGCGGCGATCGACACGGTCATCATCGACGGCCGCGGCGAGCGGGTCGGCTGGTTCGCCCAGCCCGCAGCCGAAGCCCTCGTGGTCACGATCGAGAACTTGCGCCCGCGCGATCGCGGTTCTCTCGTCCATTGTCCGGCCGCGCTCGGTCGGCAGGAAATGATCCTTCACATTCACCAGGAACGGGCGGCGCGCGCGCTGATCGGGGACTGTTTCGCGGGGGCCTACACGCCGGGCATCCTGGGCTATCGCCCGCTGCCGCCGGGGCCGGCCGCCCTGCCGGCCAACATCCTGGTCCGCCTGGAGCCGCATCAGGGGGCGACCTGCCGATGAGGGCGGCCGCGCCGGCAGTCATGGCGGCGTTCGCGGCCGTGCTGCTGCAGCCAGGGTCGGCCGACGCCTCTCCCCCGCGCTGGGCGTGCCAGGTCGTGGTCCGGGTCGAGGGCACCTCTGCCTATTCCCTCAATACCTCGGGGGACCGGCGCGGCTGGTTCGATCCGGAGATGCGCCGCGGCCTGGAGGCCGAGGTCGAGGTCGTCCAGGTCAAAGCGCTGCCGAGTTCGGACTACGGCAGCCTGGAACCCGCCTGCGGCCTGCCGATCGGGGCGACGATGATCCCGATTCACGACGATGACCACGCGACCGTGCGCAACCTCGTCGGGTCCTGCGTGCGCGGTGTCTTCCATTTGAGCGGCTGGGGCCACCGGATGCTCTATGCGCTGAGCCCCGCCTCACCGGGCGATTGCGCGCCCTGATCGGGCACCTTGCCGTCGGGGCCGCCCCGATGGGAAGCTGCGCGGGGTTCTCAGAAGGAAAGGGCGAGCCTTGAGCGATCTCACATCCCTGCCGGTGGAAGAGGCATGGTTCACCATCGAGCAGATGGACCCGACCATCCTGCGGCTGGTCGAACCGCCGATGCATCGCTGGATGCGTGCCAATTTTTTTTACGTCATCGGGCGCGACCGCGATCTTCTGGTCGATGCCGGAAACGGCTTCGGCGATCTGATGGGCTTCCTGAAGCGCCACGGCCTCGCGACCGAGCGCCCGGTCACATGCGTTCTCACCCATGGCGACATCGACCACATAGGCTTCGCCCATCTGTTCGAGGAGCGGCTGATCCACCCGCTGGAGGCGGAGTTCCTGGCGCGCGACTGGGGCGAGGCTGACTTCAACCACTATCACGAGAAGTTCAACGGCTTCATCAATGCCGTTCCCCGCGCCGGTTTCACGGCGGCTGACTGGCACCTGCCGGCGGCGCCGGCCACGCGCCTGATCGACGAGGGCGATACGGTCACGACCGGCGACCGCACGTTCGAGGTCCTGCATCTGCCGGGGCACACCCATGGCTCGGTCGGCCTTTTCGAGCGGGCGACCGGCATCCTGATCGCCGGCGACGCGATCTATGACGGCATCCTGTCGGACGAGCATGAGCGGTCCGACAAGGCGGCCTATCGCAAGACCATGGAACGGTTGCGCGACCTGCCGATCACCGTCGTCCATGGCGGCCACCGGATGAGCTTCGGCCCGGCCCGCCACCGGGAGATCATCGACGGCTACCTCAATGGTACCGGCAGCATCGGCACCCCGGCTTCCGTCGACGGCAAGGCCTGAGCAAACCGCGGGGCCGGTCCTCGTCAGGCGCACAAGGGGTGCTCAGGCGTCCGGGTTCTTCGGCACGGCGCGGCCGCGCACCACCGCCGGGCGCGCGAGGAAGCGTTCAACATAGGCGGTGACGTTGCTGAAGCTGTCGAGGTCGGTCACGTCGGCCGCCTTGTAGGTCGCCCGGACCGAGTTGATCCAGGGGCAGATCGCGATGTCGGCGATCGAGTAGTCGCCGGCGATCCATTCCCGTTCGGCAAGCTGACCGTTCATGACGTTGAGCAGGCGCTTGGCCTCGTTGATGTAGCGTTCCCGCGGGCGCGGGTCCTCAATCTCCTTGCCGGCGAATGCGTAGAAGAAGCCGAGTTGCCCGAACATCGGACCGACCCCGCCCATCTGGAACATCAGCCACTGCAGGACCTCGTAGCGCTCGGTCGGGGTCTTGCCGAACAGCTGGCCGGTCTTCTCGGCGAGATAGACCAGGATCGCCCCGCTCTCGAACAGGCCCATGGGCCGGCCGCCGGGGCCGTCGGGGTCGATGATGGCGGGGATCTTGTTGTTGGGGTTGAGCGACAGGAAGGCCGGGCTCTTTACGTCCTCGTCCTTGAGCGTGACCCGGTGCGCCTCATAGTCGAGGCCCATTTCCTCGAGGGCGATCGACGCCTTGACCCCGTTCGGGGTCGCGAAGCTGTAGAGCTGGATCACGTCCGGCCGGGTCGGTGCCCAGCGCTCGGTGATCGGGAAGGCGGCGAGCGGATGATCGGGCGGCAGCATCGGCACATCTCCTGCGGCGGTGTTCATCTGGCGGGTGGCATTTGTCGGAGGTAGGCCACCACAGATGAGGTCGGTTGCGCGGGTGTCAAACGCCCCGGTGCCGGCTCGCCCACAAGCGGGCGACAGTGTCCTGATTCCGAAGGTCGCTGCCAGGGCGTGACCCGCGCGCTTGCGAACCTCGGAATCGAGAAGGACACTAGATTCAATGGGTTCCTAGTGTGATTCAGATCGAGAACGTTGCACCCACCTTGCGGATGGAGCGTTCGACCTTCCCGATCATCACACGAGAGCGTTTTGCAGCCAGACGGAATCGGCCCGGCGGTTCGGAAGAGGCTCCAGGGTCCCGTGCGGCAAAAAGCCTTTGCAACTGAGGCTTCCCAGCGTATGCTAAAGCTCGCGCTTTGATCGCGCAAGTAACCTTTTGAAACTCGAAAAGTCTTCGTTAAGTAAACCACCTAACGACCCCCATTCGTGTTTGAAGGAGCACTGTCCGATGCATCGCGCACCAGTGCCAGAAACACCTTTGACTCCGGTTCGGCTGGAGTGTGTTTCAGGGTCCTTCGAGATACTTTTGAAGCTCGAAGGCTACAACAAATACGGGTCGATCAAGGACCGGCCTGCCCGCAACATGCTTGCCGTGCTCGAGCGGGAAGGGCGCCTGGGACCCGACAGCACCATCGTCGAATCCTCTTCCGGCAACCTCGCCGTGGCGCTGGCGGCCGCCTGCCGCGACCGTGGCATCCGCTTCATCGCGGTGGTCGACCCCAAGACGACGCCGGAAAACGTGGAACGTATCCGGGGTTACGGCGGGATCATCCACCTGGTTGACGAGCCGGATGCGAGCGGCGGCTATCTTCTGACCCGATTGGCCGCGGTCAAGGCCTATCTGGATGAGGACCCGAGCTTCATCTGGACCAACCAGTACGAGAACGCCGCCAATCCGGAAGCACACCGCACCGGGACGGCGGTGGAGATCTTCCGCCAGGCCGGCCGCAGGGTCGGCTCTCTGTTCACCAGCATTTCGACGGGCGGTACGCTGGCTGGGGTGTCGCGTTTCTTTCGGGAGACGTCCCCCGAAACCCGGATCGTCGCGGTCGATGCCGCCGGGTCGGTCGCCCTCGGCGGAGAGCCGAAGCCGCGCAAGCTGACCGGGATCGGCTCCAGCCGGCGCTCGCTCTTCGTCAAGCCGAGCGACTATGACGATTGCATCTATGTCACCGATGCGGAGGCATTCTGGGCCTGCAACGCGCTCCACCAGCAGACGGGCCTACATGTCGGCGGCTCGTCGGGGGCTTCCATCGCGGCGTGTGCCAAGGCCCTGATCGCCGAACCGGACCTGCCTGGCCCGATCGTGACGATCTGTTCCGATCGGGGCGAGAACTACGCCTCCACGATCTATGACCGGGACTGGTTGGCATCCGTCGGCTACGAACCGCCGCTGCTGGCAGACCAGGTCAAGAGCCTGCAGAAGGTTCGCGCGCTCGAACCGGCCTGAGGACCCTGTCCTCGCCCGGGCGCTCGGCGTCTCAACCTGCAACGACAAGAAGGGCCGGGGTTCGCTCCGGGACAATCCAAGCATGCCGTCAGACAGCACCGGATCGGACACCGACAAGCGCATCCCGGTCTATTCGGAAAGCCTGGTCAAAGGCTTCCTGGAAGAGAACCGGGCGGCCGTCATCGACGTCGTGGCCGATGCCTATATCCGCCATTTCCGCGGCCAGTCTGTGGTGCCGCACTCGGTGTTCCTGAAATGGCCGGTGCCGCCAGATCGGATCATCGGCCTGCCCGCACTGCTCCAGGGCGACGACCCGGTCGCGGGCCTGAAATGGGTCGCCTCGGTCCCCGCCAACATCGACGCCGGTATCCCGCGCGCCTCGGCCACCATGTTCCTGAATTCCGCCAAGACCGGGCGCCTCACCGGTATTCTGGAGGCGACCCATGTGAGCTCGCACCGGACGGCGGCCAGTGCCGCGGTGACCGCCAAGGCCCTGGGCTCCGATCTCTCGCGGCTCGGCGTCATCGGCTGCGGGCGGATCGCGGCGGAGACCCTGCGCTACATCGCCGTCGCCTTCGATGGCCGGCCGGGCCCGCGTGAGCTGATCCTGAACGATATCGCCCGTCGCCGGGCAGAGGGCTTCGCGGAGGAGGTGGCGGGCCTGTTCCCTGATGCTGCCGTGCGCTACGCCGATACCTCGTCAGAGGTGATGTTGGCGGCGACCACGACCGTCATCGCCAGCACGGTATCGACGCCCTATCTGGACGGGCTCGATCTGCCGGAACAGGCGACGGTCCTTCATCTGTCCCTGCGCGATATCTCCGCCGACATCATTCTGAGGCACCGGAACGTGGTCGACGACTACGACCATGTCTCGCGCGAGAACACCTCGATCGACCTCGCAGCACGTGAGGAGCCGTCGGGGGCTTTCGTCCAGGGCTCGATCGGGGAGCTTCTCGACAAGGGCATCCGGTGGGCCCCGGACGATGCGCGCGCGATCATCGTCAGCCCGTTCGGGCTCGGCGTTCTCGACCTTGCCGTCGCCCATTGGGTCGCCTCCTCGGACAAGGCCGCGGCGTCCGCCCAGTTCGTCGACTTCTTCGCCTGACCGCGCTCTTGCCTGAACCTGCGGCCGAACAACACCCTGCCCGGAAGGAACGCGCCTGATGTCGGACAAGACCGCCGGCGACTACACGGACATGGTCGACTACTACAACCACCTGATGCTGGGCGGGTATTACGACTATGCCGCCCAGGCCGACGCGCTGAAGGACGTGCTGCCGGCTGGTGCCCACATCCTGGAGGTCGGGATTGGCACGGGGCTGCTCGCGGAAAAGCTTCTCGAGCGCGGCTATCGGGTGACCGGGATCGACATCACCGATGCCATGCTGGAGAAGACGCGGGCCCTCCTGGGCGATGCCGTGCCGCTGTCCAGGGTCGACCTGTCGAAGGACACGCTGGCCGGGAGCTTCGATGCTGCGATCTCCAATGGTGGGGTCTGGTACGCGGTCGGGGAACCGGGCGAGGGTGTCGAGGCGATCGGCTATTGCGGGCACATCATCGACGATCCGGGCATGGTCCACTCGATCGACACGCTCTTGGGCGCGATCGGGGAGGGCGGGGCGCTCGTCTTGTCGATCCAGCCGCGCCACGCTGACAAGACCATGGCGCTGCCGGATGGGGTCACCTATCGGCAGAACATCGTCGACATGGGCGGGGGCGTGATCGAGAAGGAATACCTCTTCATCCGGGGGGAGGAGGTCCTGTCGCGCCTGGTGCTGCCCTTGCGCTACTACGACACCGGCTGGTTCATGGCAGAGTTGGCGAAGCGCGGCCTGGCGCGGGAACGGATGACGGGGGACGGCCGCTACATGGTCTTCCGCCGGACCGGAGCGAAAGCATGAACGTGCCGCCGGGAGGTGCCCTGCCGCCGGGGGCTGACTTGCCGCCGGGTGCTGACTTGCCGCTCGGGGCTGACCTGCCAAAGGGCGCGGACCGGGTCGAGACACTCACCATCGGCGGCAAGACGTTGACCCTGGCACTGTCGCCCGACGTCTGGGCGCCGAGCAGCTTCGCCCACAGTCTCGCCCCGCTGATCGCCGAACGGGTCAGGCCGGGTATGCGCGTTCTGGAACTAGGGCTCGGTTCCGGCGTGCTGGCGATCCTGGCCGGCAAGCTCGGCGCCTCGGTCGTGGCGTTGGACATTAACCCGGCGTCTCTGGCGCTTGCCGCCGACAATTGGCGGCGCAACGGCTTGGCCGAAGACGGCTTCGACTTCCGGGCGAGCGACCGGCTGTCGGCCCTGACGGAGGCCGATGTCGCGAGCTTCGATCTGGTCTGGAGCAATCCGCCGGTGCTGCCGGCCCTGGTCGACGTGCCGGAGGTGGCGGTCCCCTCCCACGCGTTCGAGGTGTCGGGGGCGACCGGTCGCGGTGTTCTGGACGCGATCCTGACCGAGAGCGGGCGTTTCCTGAAGCCGGATGCGGCGATGCTGGTGATCGCGACCTCGCTCCAGGGCTGGGGCCTGACCCGCGATCATCTCGAGCGTCATTGGCGTGATTGGCGGATCGCCGCCGAGCACGATCTGGCGCTTACCGAGGAGTACACGCCGCGTCACATCGCCTGGTGGCGGGACCGGGGGGCCTCGTTGGGCGAGGACCTGGTGACAGCACTGACGCCGGACGCAAGCCCGGAGGATGCGGCGGCTTGGTCCCACAAGGTTTGGATCCTGGCGGCGAGTGGACCGCGGACCGCCGGCTGACCGGGTCATATTTGGCATCGCGGCCTGTTCCTCGGCCGAGGGCGGACCTGGTCGAGCTCTCCACCACCGGCGTGTTCAAGCTGCCGAAGGCCAGCGCCGTAGTGCCGACCGTCGGCGCGCGCGTGGCGTGGGACAACACGGCAATGGAAGTGTCCCCCCGGCTGCCTGCCGCTCCCCTATCGGCGTGTCGCTGTCGTAGCCGCCGGGAGCGGCGTCACCAGCGTCGCAGTGCGGCTGGATGGCGTGTCGACGGCGGCTGCTTGACTGATCCTTGCAGATCGCTTCTCTGCGGAGGTCGAAAGCAACCCGCAAATTGACCGAGCCGCTCCGTGTCGAATAGCTTCCCACTTGTGGTTCGTGGGGAGGCCGCCCGTGCTGTTCTGTAACATTGGCTGGATGAGCCGCTATGAGGGCCTAGGCCGTGTGGACGAATTGAACCAAGATGAAACCGATGGCGAGCGCGGTG
>CAYNIS010000132.1:0-2980 GCA_964397055.1 uncultured Rhodospirillaceae bacterium
CCGATCTTCGACGACGATCATGCCTTCCTGGCTGCCCGGGTCGAACGTGCCCGCCATGATCTCGCCCATGCCGAACGCCCGCCGTCACGCACCCGGCGGCTGATCACCAACATCGTTGCCGCGCCCGCCGATCCTGGTGCCGACGGCGTCGAACGGGTCGGCGCCCGGTCCTCCTTCCACATTCACCAGTCGCGCCTGGAACGGGTCGAGACCCATTTCGTCGGCCGGCGGGAGGACGTTCTGCGCCGTGTCGACGGCGCGCTGCGTATCGAATCCAGAGCCATCACCCTCGATCACAACGTGCTGCCAAGATCGCTTTCGGGGCTATTTTAGGAACGATCACTCCAAACGGGGTGCGCGCAACCTGAAATCGAACGAAGGTGACAGCGATGACCGATGCCACGGCCGAGGCGGCCCCGTCCCCCTTTCATTCGGGGGAGATTGCGCTCCAGGCCCGCCTGGGTGTCGCCGAGCGCATGGACAGGCAGGGGCGTGCGGTCGTGCGCCCCTATATGCCGGATCAGCATCGCGCCTTCTTCGAGGCCTTGCCGTTCCTGATGATCGGCGTGGTCGACGATGCGGATCGGCCCTGGGCCTCGATCGTCCCCGGCAAGCCCGGTTTCCTGAGCAGTCCCGATGCGACAACCCTGGCCGTCGGCGGTCTCCCGGTGACGGGGGACCCCGCGCGCGCCGCGATCCGCGAAGGCCGGTCGATCGGCGGTCTCGGCATCATGCTGGAGAACCGCCGCCGCAATCGCCTGAACGGCCATGTGGTGAGCGCAAGCGGCGACGGGTTCGCGATCGCGGTCGACCAGGCTTTCGGCAACTGCCCCCAGTACATCCAGACCCGCGCGGTCGCCGAGCGGCCGGCCGGCGCCCCGCGCCCGCGTGCGGTCGAGACCCTGGGCCGGCTCGACGCCGCGGCCTCTGACCTGATCGGCCGGTCGGATACCTGCTTCATCGCGAGCTTCGCCGATGTCGATGACGGGGCGGGTCCCGAGCGCCAGGTGGACGTTTCCCACCGCGGCGGTCGTCCGGGATTCGTGCGCGTCGATGATCAGGAGACGCTTACGCTTCCCGACTATCTCGGCAACTTCCACTTCAACACGCTCGGCAACCTTGAACTCAACGGCCGGGCCGGCCTGCTGTTCGTCGATTTCGACAGCGGCGACATGCTGACCCTGACCGGTCGGGCGGAGATCGTCTGGGAGGATCCGGACCTCGCCCATTTCAAGGGGGCGGAGCGGCTGGTGCGATTCCGTCTGGACGCGGGCGTTCGCCTCGTCGACGCGCTGCCGCTGGCCTGGGCCTTCGATCAGTTCTCCCCCAACTCGCTCCTGACCGGAAGCTGGGAGGAGGCAGCCAGGACCCGCGCGGCGGAGGCCAAGCGCAGCCAGTACCGCCCCTATCGGGTGGCGCGCGTCGTCGGCGAGTCCGCCGTCATCCGCTCCTTCTTCCTGGAACCGGACGACGGCGACGGTCTGCCCCGCCAGCAGGCCGGCCAGTTCCTGCCCATCCGACTGGAGCAGCCCGGGGGCGGCGAGCCGATGCTGCGCACCTACACCGTCTCCTCCGCCCCCGGCGATCCCGGTTTCCGGCTGTCGGTCAAGCGCGACGGGGCGGCCTCCACCCTCCTCCACGATGGCATCCATGTCGGCAGTCGGATCGACGCCATGGCGCCGCGCGGCGGCTTTGTCCTGGATACGAGCGAAAAGCGCCCGGCGGTCCTGATCTCGGCCGGGGTCGGGATCACGCCGATGATCTCGATGCTCCGAAACGCGGTGAAGGAAGGCGTCCGCACCCGGCACATGCGGCCGATCTGGTTCATCCACGGGGCGCGGACGTCCGACGAGCGCGCGTTCTATGCGGAAGCCGCGCGCCTGGCCGAGGCCGCGGGCGGGTCGGTGAAACTGCATTTCGCGCTTTCCCGGCCGGGCCCGGACGACGACGCAGGTCGCGACTACCAATCCGTCGGCCATGTCTCGGCCGACCTTCTGCGCAGCGTCCTGCCCTTCGATGACTTCGACTTCTACCTCTGCGGGCCGGCGCCGATGATGCAGTCTCTCTATGAAGGGTTGCGCGCGCTCGGTGTGCGCGACCATCGCATCTTCGCCGAGGGCTTCGGGCCGGCCTCGCTCAGGCGCAGCCTGGATGAGGCTCCGTCGGTCGCCGCCGCAACCGCTCCGGTGCCGGTCCAGTTCAAGCAATCGGCGCTCGAGGCGGAATGGACCCCGGCCTGCGGCACCCTGCTGGAACTGGCCGAGGCGAAGGGCCTGTCGCCTGCCTTCGGCTGCCGATCCGGTGCCTGCGGCACCTGTGCCGCGGGTCTCCTGAAAGGGGGGGTGAGCTATCGCGAGGCGCCGTCGGAACCGCCGGCGGAGGGGCAGGTGCTGCTGTGCTCCGCGATCCCCGCGGCCGGTGCCGAGGCCGATGGCGGGATCGTCATCGACATCTGACCGCCGCTACCCGCCGAAAACCACCGCGTGCAGGATGCGGCCGGGCATCAGGGTGAACACACCGGCGACCACGAGGGCGAAGCAGAACAGGCTGAGCATCGTGAACTTGTGGCTTCCGATATCGCCGCGCCGGGCCGCCAGCACACCTGCCGGCAGCGAGGCGAGGGTGACGACCGACAGGATGTGGATCCAGCTGAACAGGCCGACCTGGCGGATCTCGTGGATCAGGAACGAACTGGCTGCGGTCGCCGCCATGAGGGCGACCCAGGCCCATCCGATGATCCGGTGCGGCACCGTCCCTTTCGGCGCTGCCAGCTGAACAATGCCGAGGACGAAGGCGCCGAGGGCGGTCGCGGTATGGACGATGATCGGCCAGGTGGAGGCGAGGAGCGGGTCGAGGGTCATGCGAAGTGTTCCGGAAGGCCGGCTCCGTCGCCGCGGCGCGCAAGCGAGCCGTGCGAGGGCGCCGGTCGATCCGGCGCTGGGAACATGGTATCGCCGTCGTCTGATCCAGGTGCAAGGAG